>PMNM01000075.1:0-13613 GCA_003161855.1 Syntrophaceae bacterium
TCGCCCTGTTCATCCCGAACCAGGGCATGAAGAAAGACATCCCGGAAGGGAACATCCTTCATGACATAAATTCCCATCATCATCATTCGGGCCACCCAGAAGAAGAGGATATCAAATCCTGTGATCAGCAGGGATGTGGGATAAAAGGTCTTCAGAGATTCCGTCTGATCCGGCCAGCCCAGGGTTGAAAAGGGCCAGAGGGCGGAGCTGAACCAGGTATCGAGTACATCTTCTTCCTGCCTCAGGGACGATCCCTGACAACCGGTACAGTGATCGGGATCCGTAGATGAGACGATCACCTGACTGCAGTTTTCACAGGTCCAGACCGGAATCCGGTGCCCCCACCAGATCTGTCGTGAAATACACCAGTCCCGGATATTGCTCATCCATTCAAAATAGGTCGCCTCCCACATGGTCGGCACAATTCTCGTCTTACCCTTCACCACTGCCGCATTCGCCGCCTTTGCCAAGGGTTGAATCTTTATAAACCATTGTTTGGAAACAGCCGGTTCCACATCCGTTTTGCATCGGTAACACTGCCCGATATTGTGGGTATAAGGCTCCGTACTGATGAGGTAACCCTGCTTCTCCAGATCCTTGACGATATTTTTCCGGCAGGTATAGCGGTCCTGTCCCTGATAGATACCGCCATTTTCATTGATGACCGCACTTCCGTCCATAATCTTGATGATTTCAAGATGATGGCGTCCGGCAATGGCAAAGTCGTTGGGATCGCTGGCCGGCGTGATTTTCACGGCACCGGAACCGAAATCCATGGTGACATAATCATCGGCGATGATCGGAATTCTTTTGTTAACGATCGGCAGGATGACCTCTTTGCCTACTTTGTCGATATAACGGGGGTCATTGGGATTGACCGCAACAGCCGTATCCCCCAGCATCGTTTCGGGGCGCGTTGTGGCAACGATAATGTCACCACTTCCGTCGACAAAGGGATAACGGATATTCCAGAGAAAGCCCGGTTCTTCCTTGTATTCCACTTCAAGGTCCGAGATCGCCGTATGACAGCGGGGACACCAGTTTACGATGTAGTCCCCCTGGTAAATCAGACCATCATGATATAGCCGCACAAAAACTTCGCGAACCGCCCGCGAAAGGCCTTCATCCATGGTGAAGCGCTCACGCGACCAGTCACAGGAACATCCCAGCCGTTTAAGCTGGTTGATAATGACGCCCCCATACTTTTCCTTCCATTGCCAGACCCTTTCAATGAACTTCTCACGGCCCAGATCATGCCGGGTGAGACCTTCCTTCGCCAGTTCCTGCTCCACGACATTTTGTGTGGCAATCCCGGCGTGATCGGTTCCCGGCATCCAGAGCGCATTGTAGCCCTGCATCCGTTTGAACCGGATCATGATGTCCTGGAGAGCATTGTTGAGGGCATGCCCCATGTGAAGCATCCCGGTGACGTTGGGAGGTGGAATCACAATGGAGAACTGCGTTTTTTCGCTGGCATCCTGTGCATGGAAATAATCATGATCCATCCAGTACTGGTACCATTTTTCCTCTGCTTCATGCGGTTCATAAGCCTTGTTCAAAAGCCCTCTANNATCCCGGAAAAATAGGGGGGATCTTATCCACAACTGATGCTATCTCTTTTTATTTCAAACCATTGGTCTATGCTTAAAATCAAAAATCAGAATTTCAATTCTTCTTTGATTTTGCGAATCATCAGAAGCGCATCCGCACCGGCGACAGGACCCATCGGGGCAAATTCACCCGTCGTTATGTCCTTGGCCTCCATAATCCCTCTCGAGGTCACCACCATCACGGCATTAAAATAGGGAAGATCAGACCGTAAATCAGGAAAGGGCGATATCCCGCCGATAAACTTGGTTGCCAGGGTGTTGTCGCCGGTAACCTTGATCAGGATATCCTCAATCATCATCGCATAAGTCGCCCGGTCAACCAGATCATTCGGTCGGAATGACCCGTCAGGATAGGCCTCCAATCCGCGAACTCCCAGTTGAAGGACGCCTTCGATATCGGCCCTTAAAGGATGGTTGATAATATCAGCCGGCGTCACGTTGACCGCAGCGCCACGTTTGGCTTTCTCGGGATCTTTAAAGCTTGTATCAAAGGTTTTGAGGGTCCTCTTCTTGTAAAGAACGTCAATTTTCAGCTCTTCCATGAATAGTGCCGCGGCATCAGCCCGGGTGATCTGCTCCACGAATGCAATCTGTTTCCCGGTAATGGTCCCGGGCATCGCCCTCTGTATCTTCTGGACCAGCTTCCATTGAATATCGGCCTCATTGACATACTCACCCCGGATATCCAGGACTTTGCTGAACATCTGTGAGGCCTGATTCAGATCCAATGCCGTCTTGTAGCATAGACCCATATAATAATAGGCTGCGGCATAATTAGGATTGATCGCGATCGCCGCATCAAACTCCATCCGGGCTTTATCGAGCCAATCTTTATCGACCTTCTTACAAACGACCCCCACCTGCATNNTCCAGGCCCGATCCAAAGTATTGAAGGCTTCTGAGTATTTTTTGTCATAAGCCTTGACCAGCCCGATGCCGGCGTAGGCTTTGGAGTACTTCGGGCTCAGTTCAATAGCCAATTCAAATTCTCGCTGCGCATCGGCATATTTCTCCTGATTCAACAATCTCATCCCTGTTGCAAAATGATGATCAGGGGTATCCAACTGGCTTGTGGCCACGCGCGGCTTGGGAGCACAAGACACCATCGCGATCATGAACGCAATGAAAGTCATCCATACGAACAGATTCCGACATTTTGACTGCTGTATCATAATGTTCTCCTTTCTTGAAAAACGTCTTCCTGAATATTTGAGGTTACGTTTCGGGACTGATCCATGAAACCTGTAATTGCCGAGTAAATTATATTTATACGGTTTTTAAGTCAAGATATTTCCGCCATAAAAGGGATGCGCATCTCACCGCGATAGAAAGGCATCCACTTTTTCTCTCAGAGCATCAAAATCACCGGGAAAAAACCACGTCATTTCCCGGTCTGTGCCGAACCAGGTCATTTGTCTTTTCGCATAGTGCCTGGTATCGCGCTTCATCAGCCGGACGGCTTCCTGAAGACTGCAGATTCCTTGAATATAATGAACCATATGCTTATAACCCATTGACTGCATTGGTTTTAGTGTCTCATCATACCTCCGGTCCAGAAGGCTCTGGACTTCCCGGGTAAAACCATCTGCGATCATCTGATCCGCTCTTCGATCAATCCTTTCAAACAGGATATCCCGTTCCCGTACGAGTCCGATTCTAAGCGTTTCATAAGGTCTTTCATTGAATCGATGCGTCTCCTGTTTTTCGGTAATGGATTGACCGCTTGTTTCGAATACCTCGAGGGCGCGAATGATCCTTACCGTGTCCTTCGGATTTATNNTTCCATGCCGTGCCAGTTCACGTCGGTAGGACGCTCTCAATCCTTCATTCGCATCAGGCCCGTCAAAAAGTCCACCCAGCAGCGCCCTGATATAGAGGCCGGTCCCACCGATCACAAAGACGGTTTTTTTTAAAACACGTAACTCGTTAATAATATTACGNNAAAATACGTAATTCATGAATTATATTGCGGGCTTTACTGATAAACAGAGCGGCGTTGAAAGACTCATCCGGATCGACCACATCCATCAGGTGATGTCCGACCAGAAGCCTTTCGGCCGGGGAAGGTTTAGCCGTACCGATATCCATATAGCGATAGACCTGCATGGAATCGGCACTGATGATTTCCCCGCTGTATTCACGGGCCAATTGAATGGCAATATCCGTTTTGCCGACACCTGTCGGTCCGGCGATAATAATCAGGCGGGGTTTGCCGGGGTCGGAAATCATCTTCGTTTAAACATCTTTTCCAGATCTCTCAGGTCCAGGCGTACGTAAACCGGTCTCCCATGGGGGCATGTGGAAGAAAAAAGGGTCTGGTCCAGATCTTCACAAAGGGCGGCCACCTCCTCTTTTGTCAGGATCTGGCTTGCCTTGATGGCCCCCCTGCAGGCCAGGAGAGCCAGAATTTTCTCCTGCCGCTCCTGCAGACTCAACGCTTGCCCGGTTTCTGAAAATGCTTCAAAGGCATCCACGACCATGATCCTGATATCCGCATGAACGAGAACGGCGGGAATGGACTTGATGACGATGCTGTCTCCGCTGAACGGTTCTAACTCTATTCCGGCTTTTTTAAAAACCGGGATCACTTCCTGAAGCATAGAAAAATCCTTCGGAGTCAGATTCAAAACCTCTGGGATCAGCAAACGCTGGCCGATGATTTTTTCACCCTGTTGACCCTTCTGAAACTTTTCAAAAAGAATCCTTTCATGGGCAGCATGCTGATCAATAACAAACAATTGTTCAGCGGAGGAAAAAAGAAGGTACGTGTCGGCGAAGGAGCCGATATAGGCAAGACCGGAAAATTTGATTGTTTCCTGCTCATGCGACCCACCGGATGTTAATCCCGCATCAGGCTTATCAAAGAGCGGCGGCAGGATTCCTTTTTTCTCTGATCGTGCCGCCTGATCGAAAAAGGGTTTTCTCCCACCGGTGGATACGGTATAGCGCCTTAACGCCTCCTCAACACGTTCACGATATCCCTCAAGACCGGCAGCACCCCCTGATAAAGCGGGAACATCCGACGAACTTCGGATAAAAGATGGATGAGCAAGAAACTTGCCCAGCGTTTCGACGATAAAATGATAGATTTCACGAGGATGCTGGAAGCGTACTTCCATTTTGGCCGGGTGGACGTTCACATCCACCTCTCCGGGCGGAAGGGCAATGAATAAAACAACCGCCGGATACCTTTTGGTTTCTATCAGATTTCTGTAAGCGGTCATGACCGCATGGTTTAAAAGATAATCCCGGATATAACGACCATTGACATAACAGTAGATATGCCTGGTGTTGGAACGCGTGAAGTCAGGCCTGGATATGAAACCGCTGATTTGAAGATGATCCCTCGCCGCTTCAACAGAGATGAGATGATCCCTGAAATCTACCCCCAGGATGAGAGCCACCCGTTCTGAAATATCGGTCGTCGCTGGAATTTTCAGAATATCTTTTCCATGGGCGACCACCTGGATCCTGACGGTAGGATGAGACAGGGCTGTGCGCGTGATAACGTCCATGCAATATCCCTGTTCTGTCGCCTCGGTCTTGAGAAATTTTTTGCGGACGGGAACAGAGTCAAAAATCTGACTGACCGTGATCGAAGTGCCGGATGGACTGCCTGTGTCCGCGATTTCTTCGATCCGTCCGGCCGCAACGATCATCCGTGTGCCGGACAGAGACTCCTTTTTTTTTGTTACGATTTCGACCCGGGCAATGGAGGCAATGCTGGGAAGCGCTTCCCCTCTGAATCCGAAGGTCTTGACCCTGTAGATATCATCAAAATCATAGATTTTACTCGTAGCATAGCGCTCAAAAGCTTTCGGAACATCGGCCTGTTCGATGCCCTCACCATTATCCGATATCTGGATGGAACCACACCCGCCCCTGACCAGTTCAACGCGGATATCTGTGGCACCGGCGTCCAGCGCATTTTCCAGAAGTTCTTTAACAATGGAAGCCGGTCGTTCAATGACTTCTCCGGCAGCAATTTTATTGGTTAATTCCTCCGGTAAAACAAAAATTTTTCCGGCCAAGATCGACTCCTCACATTTTTCAAAATAAGAAAGACCGCAGAAACCTTCTCACCGGTAGTCGCTGCGGTCTTATGGGTCAGTTTATATTCAGATCAATGATCAATCCAGTACAATCATGACCCGGCATTTTTTCATAAAGCTGAGATTTTCCGTTGCTGATCTGATCTTTTTGGCATCTTCATTATTAATTTTAATATCGGACTTGCCAGCACCCTCTGCGCTCAATCCCTTGACTGTCAACGGATTATTCGTTACCCGCTGGTTACTCTGCGCCGCCGTCAGATCTCTCGCGTAACCGCTGATTCCCTGAGAAACGGCATAGTTTTTATCAACGATCATGGAACCATAAACCTCAGCACCGTTTTCATCCACGATTTTAGGAGACATCGCGGGACGTGCTCCAACCCCCCGGGCATCCACCACCATCCCCGTAAAAACCACTGCGCCTGCCGGTGTCGGCTCNNGTAATCTTTATTCACCACCATCGCCCCTTTCACAAAACCTTGTACGGATGCATTGATGATATCACTTTCCGTGACAAAATCCTTCACGGTCGTCTGAGAATCGATCTGAACACCTTTTGTTGCCTCAAGCAGATTCCGTTTGGCAACCACCTCAGCCGCTCTGAGGCACATGGGCCGTGCATTGCTTCCCTTCACTCTGGCCGGATCTACAGCACCGATACCCACCGCTTCAATGTATCCATCCTCATAATTGATAATGGCATTATCACCAGCCTGTTCAGCTACTTTTGACTCAATGATCTTTGACCATTCTTTCTGGCCGATCTTTCCCTCTCCCTGCGCCTGGCAAAAACCAACCGCCGAAAAAAGAAAAAAAACGGCTGCCATGATGCCAACGACAATCAAACCCTTTGACTTCATAAGATCCTCCTTCAATGGTTTCAAAAGCTTATTATTAAATACCTNNTCCGGCGGGCTTTTTCCCCACCAGTTGTTCCGGGCGTCAATATAGATGGTTGAACGGGTCTGGATCGCGACCTCGTTATCCATGAAGTTGTTATAATGAATGGCGGGATTGGAAAGACCGACAGAGGTCACGGCCCCCTCACCCCGGTTGCGGGCAAACGTATTGTAGAGCAGCCTGGGTTTTGAACTGTTCCGGCAATAAACACCGCTCTGGGCATTTTCCGCAATATGGCAGAAGGATATTTCCGGCGCACCATACCAGATATCGAAGGCCGTAGAGGCATACTTCACAATGCAATAGGCAAAGGCACTGTTGACTTTTGTTTCCTTCGAAAATCTAACGGCACTGGTATAAGAACCCGGACCCGGTGATGAGGCCGAAGCCGTGAAGACAATAGGATCATCCCGGGTTCCCTTGGCAATCACACCCCCGTCTTCTGCGACGATGGAGGTATTCTGGTCAAACNNCGATTTGATCTGGACTTTCCCTTTAATCCTGGACAGGATTTCAAGACCCTGAGAACTTCCCCACCAGTTGTTCAGGGCATTAACGGCCTCCCCGGTCATATCTCCGACCAGATCAAAAGGCATATTATCGATCAGATTATTCTCTCCAATCACAGCCTGGCTGTTTTTGACGACAATCCCTGATCCCCGGTTCTGTCTGATCATATTGTAACGGATGACCGGTGCTGAAACCTGAACCAAGATCCCTTCTTTATCATTATCCTGAATTTTATTCTCCGCCAAGACCGGCTGAGCACCGGAAGCAATTATCATCGCCGATTCTTTATTCTTCTGGATGGTATTTCCAGTGATTTGAGGTTTTGAGAAGGCACCGAGAACTTTGATGGCGGTGCCATTTCCCACGAATTCACAGGTGTCGATGCGGGGCGAAGAAGCCTGACAGGTCACTGCTGTCTCGGCATTTTTAATGCGGCAATATTTGATCACATTTTCTTTTTCCTTCACATTCTGAAAATCGATCCCCCCCCAGGACTTTACTTGCTCCGCAGCATCGAATGTCACAATATGCTCACTGTCTCCCTGGGCATTGAGACGTCCCTCAATCACCAGCGCGCTGCCCTTTGAACGGATCTCCGTTCCCGGTTCAATGGTCAGAAGGGCTTTATCTTTCACAACCACCGTACTTTCAATGATATAGGGACTTGCACCGGCATACCATGTCGTATCCGTCCCAATGGAACCGGATACGGGTGTCGGTCCCGGAGCAACCGGCATCCCGACAGCATACTCTGATTTTTCACTTTCATTTCCAGCCCAGTCGACCGCTGACAGCTGATAGTAATATTTTTGATTGTTGATCAATTTATCATCGCGCCACTCGTTGAACTCCGTCCTGGCAACCTCCTGAAAGCCGCTGAGCGGCGTCATACTCCGGTATACTCGGTAACCGGCCAGATCCGTTGCAGAAGACTTTTCCCAACTCAAAAGAACGAGGTTGTTTCTTCCCACGGCCCTCGCATTCTTCAGTTGATCTGGAGGAGTTGTGTCCAGGGTGATGATCCCGACCGCATCGACCCACTCGGCGGTATTGCCGGTATCATCCCGGAGATAACCCGTGATGATCGCTTTGCTTACATTGTCACCGGGAATGACCTTGTAAATACCCAGATAAACACCGGGTTCCCCTTCCTGCTCCCGCATATCGATATTCTTTTTATATTCTCCGATATTAAAATAGGCCTGCATTTTGGACGTGCCCTGAATGACAACCCGGATTTCATCTCCTGCTTTCTTGGGAAGATTCTTTGTATCCTGAACCAGAAGGGTGATCACCGGAGGACGAAGGGCCTCAGCGATGGTCGGTGTCGGAATCGTTTTGACCATATCCCGGAACAGGTCATCACAAGCGCGCAGCAATTGAATATCCCGGATATTCATGGCCGTGGCAATGACTGTGGCAATCAGTCCGATCGGGTTTGTCGATATTCCCCCCTCATGGATGCGGGTTACATGCCGACCGCTCCACAGAAGCTTTCCTGTCCGGGTATCCACCATTCTGATTTCGGCACCCACAGAGACATTGGAGTAGATCACGGCAAACAGCTTGTCAAAATCAGAGATGGTGCCAAAGACGACCGCATCGACATTGAGAATTTTGCCCAGTTCCTGCGGGGATGTCTTGTTGATGATGACCGGATCTTTCAGCCCTGCCTTTCTGAGGAGGTTATCTACCCGGTAAAGTTCCATATTTTTAAAGGGCAATGAGCTGAAATGGTTGTAAAATCCCTTTCTCACAGCATCAGAACCTTCATGGCTTTTCGCCTGATTCAGGAAAGGCAGAACAGCAACCGTGTGCGGTTTGTGTTCCTCCATATAGGGATCGATAAAGTAGGTTCCTTTAAACGCCGCTGCGATTTGCGGGACAATGATGGTACCTTTTGTAGCAATGAGGCAGCTTTGCAGCGTCACGATTAAGGGAATAAAAATGATGATCCCGAATGCGCTTTTCAGTCTCCTGTTCATACCCGGCCTCCTCAACGGTTTCCGTTCTTTCGTTTCAACTTCTCTCCACGATTCCAGTCTGATCAGCCAGAACTTAACGTTCAATGAAAAGTTCTGACTTTCAACAGGGCATTGCTGCCGTTGTTAATGATTTCCCCGTGACCGGGGTAAATGGTTTTCGCGTCAACTTTCTGAATAAGATTTTGATAAGAGTTCTCAACGGCTTCGCGGTTCCAGCAAAATGGATTGAGATAACCTGTACCGTTTTTTTTGAAATTGAGAATCAAATCGCCGCAGATCAGCTCTCCCGACGCTGCATTGTATAGCGAGAGAGAATCTTCCGTGTGTCCAGGCGTGGCAAGAATTTCCCAGCCGCCAAAATTAAGTTTACAGGGGACCGACGGTTCCGTGTTGATGAACCTGATTCTATCCTGAGGATAGGGAAGGTTCAAACTTTTTTCCAAAATGGGCAGGGGAATCCCCGCAAAACTTTCAAACCTGAAATGCGCAAACTTCCTCACATAACGGGTACTGAATACGGCAGCCGGCAGAAAGCCGGTCAGCCAGTTTTTAAGACGGGATATGGTTCTCTGCCTTTTTAAATAATGATCCACAAGGAATTGAAATAAAACAACGGTATCGGGCAAACATTTTTTCAATAAACGACCGATTCCACCAATGTGATCGATATGAAAATGAGTGGCAACAATACATTTGACATCCTGGAGGGATCGGCCCGGCAAACGTTTTATAAAGATGGCCACATCCTCGGCCGTTCCTATGCTGCCTACATCAACGACCACAAGACCTTCTGCCTCGGAAATAACATAGGATCTGGCAAGACCTCCCGCGGGAGTCACATAAACCATAAGAACCTCTTGGCCAGAAATGGATGGTCTCTAATTCTTTGCCTTATCCGTGATGATTCCTCACCTGGATCAAAACATCTGAATCCCGATATCCTTCATTTACCCGTAACGGTTATTTCCTGAGAATACTCACTTTCCAGGCCGTCTTTGTCGACAGACGTAACCACATAAGTCTTTTTCTTACCCTTCTCCAGGACAACCTTAAATTTTACAGAGGGGGATGTGACCTTATCCGCACCGGGTACTGTTTCCGTACTCCAATAGGATTTTTCATAAATTCTATAATAGGCAATATCCGGCTCGGGACCAGGTCTCCATTTCAATTCAACAGAGCCCGTTTGGAAATCACCGGATAGTTGCTCAGGACTTTTAGGCCTTGGCTTGATTTGAACCCTGATCTCGTCAGAAAAATCACTCAGCAGCCCATCCCCATCCTCAGCCTGGATTTTATAAAGATAAGTAACTCCGTCCTTCAAGTCTTTATCCAGATAGCGGGTTTCCTGAGCCGGAACTTTGGCAACATCAGAAAAATTTCCGCTCTCAGAAGCCGCCTTGCGAAAGACACGATAATAGACAATGTCCTTTTCAGGATTGGCAAGCCATGCCAGGGGTGCNNGTTGTTGCTGCAACAATTTCAGACAAATCACTGTCCACATCAACCCTGTTATAGGTTTTCACGGCATAATAATAGGTCCTATTGTCTTCCAGCGGATCGCCACTCCGAGATTTATCTATAAACGTTCCGGTCATCCTGCCCTCAATTCTCTTGAGCATTAAGAACTTCCCCGTTTTTTCCTTCGACCAGAACAGCGTGTATCCCTCAACCTCTTCCTGCGGATTCGCGGTCCAACTCAGCTCGACTTTCTTCACCAGGCCACTTTTAGCTTTTAAATCTGTCGCACCCGGCGGTTTACCTTTTGTAACCGCTGATACGACGGCAGACGGCGCTGTTTCCTGATCAGGCTCTTCAAAAGCGGTGACACGATAATAATACCGCGTTATCTCTCCCAGTCCTTCCTGATCACTGTATTGAACCTTCCTGCCCGATTCTCCTCCGGGGGTATCCAGCTTCTTGATTTTTTTAAAATCGGCGTCTTGCTGAAGACTTCGATAAATGATGTACCCCGTAACAAACGCCGAATTTATGGCATTCCAGACCAGTTTCACCTCTCGGATCATATCCCCTTGCGCCGATAGACCGCCCACGACAGGCAATACAGATCCCTTCACCGTGCCGGAAAATCCGCTTTCCATCTTCTTTTCATTGTACGCAGTCAGTTTATAATAATAGGTCTCCCCGTCTGCCAGGTTCTTATCCAGATAAGTGACCCGGAGCAGTTTATCCGAAGAACTATCTGACGTGGCGCCAAGATCCGTATCAGAGAGATCGACAACCTCTTTGTAGGGCTCCCCTTCTGTTTTCGTCCGGTAAAGTTTGTATCCCTTCAATTTCAACGGGTCCTCACACGCCATGGGGCTGGCTAACCACATCAGCCGCACGCTCTTGACGTGTGCTTCCACTTTGATAATCATGGGAGGATTAGGGGTCAAAGCCGTTTCGGCAGCAATGACCTCGGAATATCCGCTCTGGAAACCATTATTTCTGAAAGCTCTGATTTTATAATAATAGGGGGTACTTTTTTCCAAATCCTGATCTAGATATTCATGCTGATTAACCCGGGCAATTTTGGCAAAGGGTCCTTCTTGCGAGGTGCTCCGAAAGACTTCATAGCCATCCGCATTTGCACCAGGATCTTCCCAACTCAGCTGAATCTGCTTGTTTCCCGGTCGCTTCTGGATGTGAACGGGTGCTTTAAATTGTTCATCAGCAAGGGTTTTGAAAGCATTTTTTGAAATCGCCTCAGAGATTTGCCCCGTCAGTTTGTTGATCTCCGCCGCCAGACCGGTATCTCCCCTGGCTCCCAGGCGGGTATTGAGAATAATTCTTTTTTGCTCGATGAGGACCACTTTACAATTAACAAGGATGATCGCACCTTTTTTTTCAACATTACCCACGACAATCACATTAAGACCAAGCCTTGTGCCAATATTGACCACGTTTTCCAGTTGATCATCCTGCTGAAGGTCATTCAGGCTCAAAAAAGCTTCCAGTTCCTTACGATCCAGCATATCCAACGATGGATCTGTTTTAAGTGAATGAACCAGAATATTCGTGACCGCCGTGCCGTATCCGGAAGATTCCATATTCATGGTCGCAAAATTGAAAACGGAAATTCTCACCTGTGGCAGGGCATGAGCCATCGTCACCAGGCAAAAAGTCATGATAATCAAAAAAGATAAACCCGGCAAAACATGATATCTTTGTCGTTCATTCACGATCGGAAGGCGCCCTCCTTTCATCGGTCAATCTCTAATTGATTAAAATGTTTACATTCCCTGGATCAGTTGATCAATTGAATTTAAGGCATTCTGGGATACCGGGGTGGAGATCCCCTTTAATTTTTCATCATAGACGGCATCTACATATTTTTCGATGGCCATGTCAAAGCGACGATTTTTTTGATACTGCTGACCTTGGTTATAATATTCGAGTTCAAGGCTCTGAAAATGTTTGAGCACACTTTGACCCATTTCAGATATTTTCTGATCGGTCAGTTCGCCAAGAACTTCAGACTCCGTTTGAATTTCCAGAGGATCATAAGGAATATTCGCAACGGGTACGCCATCCTGATATTTATCGTCCTTGATCAGCCTTCCGGGAATGGTATTCGTGAAAATATTTTCCCCCGTCGCCGTATCCACGAGCTTGTAAGAGATGTCGAATAAGGCAACCACTTTGACAACTCCTTTTTTGTATGAAATGAACTGATAATTCCTTTTCTTGATGGTCCTCGGCGGTGCCGTCTTCATATCCTCTTCCGTGGGTCTTGGGTGCATGATCAGCCAATCGGAAAATTCCGGATTACGAACGTCTTCTTCGTCGACAAGAACTTTAACTTGTTCCATGCTCGAATTATCTGATCTCGTCGANNAGGATATTCTGAAGATTTTCCCTTTCAATAATCCGGAGGTCCAGGCTGGCTTTCTGATAGAGATAGGCTACCAATTTATCAGCAGCAATTCTGCCTGCATCCTTGTCGTTACTTGGACTGGTAAAATCAAAAACGGCGATGGATTTTTTTATGCGTCTTTTGATCCGTTCCTCCCGCACATCCCTCATCTTCTCGTATAACTCCGGATAATTTTGGTTTAACGATTCAACCTTCTGATACCAGACCAAAGCATTGCCCCACAGCTCTTTTTCAACATACTTCTCGGCCCGATCCATGATCCTCCTGCAGAATTTATCGATAAACTCCTTGAAAAGAGGATCATCCTGGAGTGATGGCGTCTTGGTTTTTATAAAATCAATCCGTTTTAAAGCCTGATAAAACTTGTTTTGATTCACCAGGACCACCGCTTCATCAAAATAGATTTTTCCCGCTTTTGCTTTTAAACTTTCGAGCTTCTTGGCAATGCCGCTATTGTCCGGTTGATATTCCAGGGCCTTCTCGTATAGCACAATCGCCCTGGCCAATTTCTGGGNNCTCGAATTATCTGATCTCGTCGACAGATATTTCAGAACGTTGCCCATGATAAAGGTATCAATCCCTCTCATTTTACCGACGGTCTGTGCCGATTTTACATCAACCAGGCCGCTTTGTCCGAGCTGCATTTCTCGTAGGATATTCTGAAGATTTTCCC
>PMNM01000075.1:13695-26219 GCA_003161855.1 Syntrophaceae bacterium
CTCCTGCAGAATTTATCGATAAATTCCTTGAAAAGAGGATCATCCTGGAGTGATGGCGTCTTGCTTTTAATAAAATCAATCCGTTTTAAAGCCTGATAAAACTTGCTTTGATTCACCAGGACCACCGCTTCATCAAAGTAGATTTTCCCCGCTTTTGCTTTTAAACTGTCAAGCTTCTTAGCAATACCGCTATTGTCCGGTTGATATTCCAGGGCCTTCTCGTATAGCATAATCGCCCTGGCCAATTTCTGGGCCTGGCTCGCCTTTTCAGCTTCCATGCTATAATAGTTAAAATTATCCTTGGCTTTGGCATCCTGGTAGAGCTTGGCCACATCAAAATAATTTGGATTGATATCCATGGCTGCTTTAAAAGCCTCGGCGGCCATTTTCCATTCTTCCTGCTTACCGAGGGTCAACCCTTGCTGATAGAGTGCCTTGGTTGCCTCCTGCTCCGCCTTGGCGAGCTTACTTCCTGTATCCTCATAATTGGGAAAGATGCGGTTAATCTGGCGAAGATTGGCCACCGCAGCTGTCCAATCCTCCTTCTGCATATCCAGTTCTGCCTGAGCATATAATGGTTTGATGGATTGTTGAATACCGGCGATTTTATCTTTAAGACTATCTTGGAATGATTTAATATCCTTATTGGTCGGATCGAGACTTGCGGCAAGATCTGCTTCCCTCATGATCTGTTGCAGAGATAACAGGCTGATGTCCGGTGACGCACTCAGGGTCTGTTTCGCTTTTTCATAATGAAGTTTTGCCGCCTCCTGTTTCGCGTTTTGCAGGGCATCCTTATATTCCTGGCTGTCAGGATTCTCCTCTAAAGCTTTTTTAAAATAGATGATCGCATCATCCCAACGTTTTTCCTTACTCAGATCCTGACCGAATCTATAGCTTTCACTGACAGCACATCCAAGAAGGAATATCAGGACAAACAAAAAGGCGGCAATCATTCGACCCGTTCTTGCTTTCATCATGGCCTCCATAAATTTATTTAAATTCAGGGTGATAAAGTGGCTTTAATTCTGTTGGTCGTAATCTCCTGAATGTTCACTTTCCGGTGATTGAGCATAATGGCAGCCAAATCATCGGCGACACCCTGAGCATTCCCCTTGACTTCAATATCCAATTCGACCTGTCCACGGCGGTATGACCGCTGGTACATTTCTTTGAATCCTCTAATCTCAGCCGTCAGAATTTCCTTGAAACGTGACAGATCCTGATAGGTATTCAATCCCGAAACGATCACTTTGACGGTCACCGCATTGGTTAATTCGGAAGACCAGCGTTCCAGAATCTCTTCTTTCATCTGCTTTGCCAGCTCTGTGGCAGCTTCCTCTGCGACAGTTTTAAACTCTCCCTTTCTGGCCTTGCTGTCTGTGGCCAGAATCTCGCCTGTATCCCCATTCACCACTTTCCCGGATATGGCAACATCGCTGGATTGAACTTCCACATCCCCCATCTTGAAAGACCGGCTGGTCACTTCCACACGACCGAGGATCAGGATCTCAGCACCATAACGCTGAGCGACACTGGCCATTTGCCGGCTTTTAACGGTCGGGGACTGAAGGCTTTGTATTTCCTTATCGCTTTTCACAACCTCCGCATCGACAAGTTTAAAGCCTTGGGCGATAAAATACCTGGCCACTGCCGCTTCCACGATGGCATCTTTCTGGCCCTGTCCGCCAAAGATAATCATCAGACGTGGCTTGGACTTCCGGGCCATGATCAGATGAATGGCCTCCATACGATCTTTAAGCTTACCCGCACCCACGTCCGCTTCAATCGTTACGTCGTAACTATCTCCTGATCTCTCTTCTTTAATAATTTTATAGGCATTGATGAACCCCTTGGATTCCGAAAGGATGCGGTCCATTTTCACCTGAAAGTTTTCCACATCGGTGCTGCTGGAAATCATGACACCCATAACCCTTTCCACTGCACTCCGCTGCGCATTGTCAATCGCCTTATCTCTGGCAATATCCACCCGATTATTAAGAATAGCGGCCGTGCCCTCGGCACGAATCTTATCCTGAGCTTCAACCGCCATGGCAGAAAATAGTAAACCCGCCATGATCATGATAAAAAGAAGAAAACTCCGCCTCATGAAGACTCCTCAGAAGTTAACGTTTATGATTGATATCTGAGTCCATAAAAAACGAGCAGACCGCCTACTCTAACCGGTGTTTGAAAAAATGGCATGAATTTAACCGCGCAGATTTGAAAATCACCTTTATAATTCAGGTATATCGTCATTAAATGATGATGTCAAGATCAATTCATTTTTAGCAAAGGGGTTTCTTGGAGGTCAGATCCCGGCTGATGAAGGTCTGAAGTGCCACTTGCCAATAACCCATCGTTTTTCCCGTCATTTCGATAAACTTCCGGCAACTGAGGACACTGTTGGCGGGACGTTTTGCCGGTCTGATGAGACGCTCAGACGTGATGGGAGAGATTTCAACGTCTGTTATCCCGCTGTACGCTAATATTTTTACGGCAAATTCGTACCAGCTGCAAGAGCCTCTGTTCGTGATATGGAACACACCGGTATAATTGTTTTCAAGCAAGTATTGTACGGCGGTAGCCAGGTCTTTCGTATAGGTCGGGGATCCGATCTGATCATCAACGACCTCAAGCTTTTTTTCCATCCTGGCTTTATTCAGGACGGTCTTGACAAAATTTTTTCCATTTTTCCCATAAAGCCAGGCCGTCCTCACCAGGATATAATTTTCAGAAAATTGTTGAAGAAGTCTTTCTCCCATCCATTTTGATTGTCCATAGACATTCAAAGGATGGCAGTCATCCTCTTCCCGGTAGGGTCCCTTTCGGGTTCCATCAAAGACATAATCCGTACTGAAGTGAACAATTTTTATATTCCTGTCGCGGCAGGCGAGCGCCACATTTTTAGTTCCTTCGGCGTTGACGGCAAAGCATGTATTTCTGTTGGACTCACAACCATCGACATCCGTATAGGCAGCCGCATTAATCACAACGTCAGGCCCGGCTTCGGAAATGAGATGCTGACAGGACTCCGCTGAAGCAATATCAAAGTCATCCATATCCTTCCCGATCACCTCATGATGAACCGAAAGCCTCCCGAAGAGGTCACTGCCGAGCATTCCCTTATGACCAAGCAATAAAATATTCATCCATACCTGACTTCCTTCAGGAACAACCCGAGCGCCGGTGCCGTTATGCCGCCACACCTCCGGTCTTTCGCATCCATGACGCCCTGGAGTTCCGAAAGCAAATATTTTCCTCTGCCCACATCGACCAATATTCCCACAATGCTCCTGACCATATATCTTAAAAAGCCATCCGCTTCCATTTCAATTTTAATCAAACCGCGCTCACCGGATTCAATGCGAATATCCATAATCGTTCTGATATGATCCGGAACGTCACTATGGGTGGAACAAAAGGATGAAAAATCATGGGTNNGGACGGACGGAACTGTTAACGATCTGATAGAGATAGACTTTGCTTTTCACATCATAGCGGGCATGAAAAGAAGCGTCTACTTCCCTCAGGTCCCTCACGACGATATCCTTCGGCAGGAGACTGTTGATCCCCTTGAGGAGATTGACCTCTCTGATAGATGATGCCGTCTTGAAATGCGCAACCTGACCCAGGGCATGAACACCGGCATCCGTTCGTCCTGAACCGATGACTTTGATCTTTTCTTTCGTCATGACAGCGATTTTTTCCTCAAGGATCTGCTGAATGGAGACGCCGTTGGTCTGGCGCTGCCAGCCATGATAATTCGACCCGTCATATTCAAGGATTATTTTTATGTTACGCATATAGATTCTGCCCTGGCTGCAGAACTTCCCTGGATTGAAAATAACAAAAAAGGGAAGATGTTCTGATCTTCCCCTTTTTAAGTTTTATTTCCGCATTTTTATTACGCCCGGGTATCGCAATTTTCGAGGGCTTGAATCGCCGGAAGAATTTTACCTTCCAGGAGTTCCAGAGACGCCCCGCCTCCCGTGGAAATGAATGTGATCTTGTCGCTTTCACCCGTCTTATGAACGGCCACATCCGTATCGCCGCCGCCGACGATGGTCATGGCGTAAGAGTTGGCAACGCTATGAACCAACGCGGCAGTCCCTCTCCCGAAAGCATCAATCTCAAACACACCCATTGGACCGTTCCATACGATGGTCTTGGCATTACTGAGGGCTTCTGTAAACAGGGTAATCGTCGCGGGACCGATATCCAGGCCCATCCAGTGACCGTTTATCTCCTGCACCGGCACGATTTTACTCTCCGCCTCTGCACTTTTTTTCTCAGCAATGACGAAGTCAACGGGCAGATAAAACTTGACCCCCAGCTTTTTGGCCGTTTCCATCACCTGCAACGCCTTATCGATCAGATCATCTTCGACAATGGATTGACCGACTTCATACCCCAATGCCTTGAGAAAGGTAAAAGCCATTCCGCCGCCGATGATCATCTTGTCAACCTTTTCGATCAGATTGACCAGGGCCTCTAATTTTCCTGAGACCTTTGACCCGCCAATGATAGCAACAAATGGCCTGGCTGGCTTATCCAGGGCTTTTTTCAAATAAGTTAGTTCCTTTTTGATCAGGAAACCAGCTCCGCATACTTTGGCATACTTTGTTATTCCCACGTTGGATGCATGGCTGCGGTGGGCATTGCCAAAAGCATCGTCAACATAGACATCGGCAAAACTGGCTAATTCCTTTGCGAAATGATCATCATTTTCTTCTTCTTCCAGATGAAAACGAAGATTTTCCAGAAGAAGGACGTCTCCAGGTTTCATACCGTCAATCGATTGCTTAACCCCGGGACCAACGCAGTCGTCTATTAAGATAACCTCCTTGTTCAGCAGGCGGGATAANNCCAAGGTGTGAGGTGATGATGACTTTCGCATTTTCATCAAGAGCATAATTAAGGGTGGGCAGACCAGCCCGGATCCGGGTATCATCTGTAATTTTCAAATTACTGTCCAAAGGAACATTAAAATCAAACCGGAATAATACCCTCTTCCCTTTAATGTCTAATTCGTCAATATATTTCATTCATCCTCCTTGCAACTTTTAATCAAACATGTTACAATGCGTGCCGAATAATGAAAGAGCATTTGAAATACAGCTTGTTATTGTTTTCAGGTTCGTCAGATATCGGCCCTGTTTGAGGGTCTCAAAGACGGATGACATATAACTTACCGGGGCATTCAGGTCAAGACAGAAATCAGCCGTTGATCATCTTGTCGAATGACATCCTTAATATTCGGTAAGTTCAATAGATTTGAATAATTTTTAAAAGGAGACAGCAAGGTTATGGAAAAGGAACAACTGAAGGGAACGCAAGCAAAAATTCAGGCATTTGAGGCCAGAAAAGAAGCCTTGATGAAAATGGGCGGTGATAAAATGATCACCAAGCAGCATGAACTTGGCAAACTGACGGCCCGGGAACGGTTGGATCGCATGTACGACAAGGATACGTTTCAGGAAGTACAGCTTTTTGTAAAGCACCGTTCTACCCTGTTTGGCTTGGACAAAAAAGAGATCAATGCCGACGGTGTCATCACCGGCTTCGGCAAGGTGAACGGACGGACGGTATATGCCGCTGCTCAGGATTTTACCAGTTCCGGTGGAAGCCTCGGCGAAATGCATGCGAAAAAAATCTGGAAGATAATGGATATGGCCCTCGCTGCCCGGAAGCCCTTCGTAGCACTGAATNNTCCGGCGGCGCCCGGATTCAGGAAGGTGTTCCCGCACTGGACGGCTACGGCGGCATCTTTTACCGCAACACCATTGGATCGGGATATATTCCACAAATTACGGCCATTATGGGTCCCACAGCCGGGGGGGCCGTCTATTCACCGGCATTGACGGACTGGGTCTTCATGGTCAAGAAAAGCAGCTACATGTACATAACCGGCCCCGATGTCATCAAGGCTGTTATCGGAGAGGAAGTCACGCATGAGGAACTGGGGGGTGCCGTGGCCCATGCCACCAAGAGCGGCGTCTGCCATTTCGCCACAGAAAATGATGAGGATTGTATTAATAAAGTCAAGATCTTACTGTCCTATCTGCCGGACAGCTGTCATAGCCCCCTGCCCAGGGTGAATTGTTCGGACAGCCCGGACCGGGAATGCCCGGAACTGGATAGCATGATTCCCGACAAGGCGACACGCGGTTATGATATGAAGAAGGTGGTCATGACCATAGCGGACAACAACGAAATTTTTGAACCCCACGAATTGTGGGCAAAAAACATGCTGGTGGCCTTCATCCGAATTATGGGCCAACCGGTCGGGATCATCGCCAACAACCCGAAGTTCGGAGCCGGCGTTCTGGATGTCAACGCTTCCGACAAGGCTTCCCGCTTTATCCGTTTCTGCGATGCTTTTAATATTCCCCTGCTGACCTTCGCGGACGTTCCCGGCTATATGCCCGGCACCAATCAGGAATGGTCGGGTATCATCAGTCATGGCGCCAAACTGCTTCACGCGTACTCGGAAGCCACTGTTCCGAAAATTACAGTGGTCACCCGCAAGGATTACGGCGGTGCCTATATCGGTATGTGCAGTAAATATCTGGGAGCTGATTATGTTATGGCCTGGCCGTCGGCGGAAATTGCCGTCATGGGAGCAGAGGGAGCCTGCAACATCGTCTACCGTCGTGAAATTTCCTCCGCGCAGGATCCTGCTGCCAGGCGTGGGGAACTGGTCGCATTATATGAAGCTCAGTTCAACAATCCCTACTTCGCGGCCAGCATGGGCATCATTGAAGAAATTATTGCCCCGCGGGATACCCGGAAGCGGGTGGCTGTTCTTCTCGATGCACTGAAGGATAAAAGTGAGGTCAGACTGCCGAAGAAACATAACAATATTCCGCTATAAAAGTGTTTTTTTCAATCATTTTCAGGATGCGTTTCTTTTGAAGCGGTCAGTGATCCATGCGATGTTGATCGCTGATCGCTTCTTCAACCCTGACCAGCAGAGAGGGCCGGCTCAAAATGGAAAAGACCTTATCCAGTTCAGGGCCGCGTGTTTTCCCCGTCACAGCGGCCCGGATGGGCATGAAGAGCTTCTTCCCCTGAAAACCGGTTTTTGCTCTGATGATCGTGATCACATCCTGATAGATGTTTTCATCCCNNCCTCCTCTTTCAGGACCTGACGTGCTTCCTTTGAAATGACATACCTTCCATCAAAAAAAATATCTATATGCTCTCCGATATCCGATAACGTGACCAGATCATCCCTGACCGCATCAATCACCCTCTGCAGCCAGAAAAAATCCAGTCTGTCGACATCATAACCGGCAACTCGGATGAAAGGTAACAATCGCACGGTCAACTGGTGAAGGTCACTCTGCCTGATATAAATGCCATTCAGCCATTTCAGCTTCTCTTCATCGAAAATGGCACCGCTCTTTCCGGCGCGATCCATGGAGAAGGCTTCCATGATTTCTTCCCGGGAACAGACTTCCCTGCCCGCCCCCAAAGAACTGCCAAGCAGCGAAAGATAATTGAAAAGAGCCTCCGGAAAGATTCCTTTTTCCCTGAATTCCCGGACTGTCACAGACCCGTGTCGTTTGCTGAGTTTCGACCTGTCTTTTCCCAGAATCAAGGAATGATGGGCAAACTCAGGCGGCTTGAATCCAAGAGCCTGATAGATCAAAATCTGCAAGGCCGTGTTGGAGAGGTGATCCTCTCCCCGGATCACATGGGATATTTTCATCAGATGATCATCGACGACCACCGCAAAATTGTAGGCGGGAATGCCGTTAGAACGGACGATGATAAAATCTCCCATCGCATCGGCATCAAATTTCATGGCCCCGCGAATCAAATCCCGGAAGGTGATCCGTCCCGTTCCGACCTTGAAGCGGTAGGACGGCTGTCTTCCCGCTTCCGCCATTGCCTTTCTTGCCTCATCACTCAGATTCCGGCATTTGCCCATGTACCGGGGCATCATTTTTCTGAAGATCAGTTCGGCCCGCTCAGCCTCCAGTTCCTCTTCGGTACAGTAACAGGGATAAACACAATCCGTGCGGATCAGTATTTCCAGAAAATTCTGGTATATATTGAGTCTTTCGCTCTGATGATAAGGCCCGCATTCTCCGCCTTTTCCGGGGCCTTCATCCCAGTCAATGGAAAGCCAGTCAAGATCCTCCTGTATTCCGGATTCAAAAGCCTTTGTCGTCCGGAGCGGGTCCGTATCCTCAATGCGGAGGATGAAATCTCCCCGAAAGTGCCTCGCAAACAACCAGTTGAACAGCGCTGTTCTGGCATTGCCGACATGAAGATCTCCTGTGGGCGATGGTGCAAACCGGACCCTTGGTCTTGCGAAGGTCATTCATCCCCCCTCTTCCTGACCGTCACGACTGCATAGGCGACAACCCCTTCCTGACGCCCTGCGAAGCCCATCCCTTCACTGGTTTTGGCTTTGATACTGATGTTTTCTGTTGAAATATTTAACGCTTTCGCAATATTTGCAGACATTTCCTGAGTATATCCTGATAGTTTTGGCTTTTCCAGAATGACGGTTGAATCGATATTATGAACGAGATAGCCCTTGTTTTCCCCTAAAACCCTGACCCGTTCGAGCAGCCTCAGACTGGATATATTTTTATAGGCCGGATCTGTATCCGGAAAATGCCGGCCGATATCACCGGCAGCCATGGCACCGAGAATCGCATCACAAACGGCATGGACAAGGACATCCGCATCGGAATGCCCCTGCAGACCCATCTCATGGGGGATCTCCACACCCCCAAGAATAAACCGCCTTCCCGCAACCAGCCGGTGGCTGTCATAGCCAAAGCCAATTCTCATGGAACTGTCACCTTCCGTGTTTTCATCAAAAGCTCCGCCAGGAGAAGATCTTCCGGTGTGGTGATTTTGATGTTTTCATAGGTTGCCGGGATCATTCTGACCGGATGTCCCATCCGTTCGACCAGGGAAGCATCATCCGTCCCGTAAAAATGATCCTGATAAGCCCTCTGATAGGCCTCTTGAATAATCAACCGTTTGAAGGCCTGCGGGGTTTGCGTCAGCCACAACATCTGCCGGTTCAGGGTTTCAAGAATCCATCCGTCCTGATCCACCCGTTTAACCGTATCCTTGACCGGGACACCCACCGCAACCGCTCCGTGCTTTGCTGCTTCCTGGACAGCAAGACGGATCAATTTCCCGGAAATAAAAGGTCTGACGCCGTCATGGATCAGCACAATGTCGCAGTCGTCGCCAATAACGTCAAGCCCGTTTTTGACTGAATCCTGCCTCTTATTGCCTCCGGCTAGAATCTGACTAACTTTTGAAAGGCTGTAGCGCTCAACGATCAATGACCCTACCTTGTGAATATCCTCTTCGGGTACAACCAGTAAAATATCATCGATGAGCAATGAAAGCTGGAAAATTTTGAGGGTATGCACGAGAAGGGGAATATCGCCAACAGGCAGATACTGTTTAGGGAAACGGCTGTCCATCCTCTTTCCTGACCCGCCGGCAGGAATAATGGCAACATTTTTCATCTAAGACAAATCCCGAAAATGTCGAATTCGCAAAAAGTCATCATCCGATGGAAAACTCAGACGGCTTCGTTAAAATTTCCAGAAGCAAGGCGCGCGAATCCTGAGGAATGCGGTGGATAGGGACCTACGCCGCAATGACGATGGATGAAGCGTAACACCGCATATGGCCTTTTGAAGAAGTCGTCAAAAAAGCCCGGGGGTTGTAAACTTCCCGGGCTTTCATCGAACGATTATCGTGCGGCCAGTCCATAGGCTTTCTTTTCGGGCGCCACTCCCTTGAGTTCTGAAAAAATCATCCGACCGGCGGTCGTCTGAAGGACGCTGGTCACCAGAACCTCAACATTGGAACCCTGATGCTTCTGAGCATTATCCACAACAATCATGGTTCCGTCATCGAGATAGGCAACCCCCTGCCCCGTTTCCTTGCCTTCCTTGATGATCTTCACGGTCATCGTCTCACCGGGCAGAACAACCGGTTTAAGGGCATTCGCCAGTTCATTCACATTCAGGATCCTGATACCCTGCAGTTCTGCAACCTTGTTCAAGTTGAAATCATTGGTCACAATTTTTGCGTTTATCTTTTTCGCCAGAGCCACCAGCTTTGCATCCACGCCCTTCAGTTTGGGAAAATCCTGATCGCTGATCTCAATATTGACACCAACGCTTCTCTGCATCCGGTTCAGAATATCAAGGCCCCTTCGCCCGCGTGACCTTTTCATGGAATCGGAAGAATCAGCAATGTACTGCAATTCATCCAGGACAAAGCGGGGAACGATCAAATTACCCTGCAAGAAACCGGTATCCGATATATCGGCGATCCGGCCGTCAATGATCACGCTGGTATCGAGAATCCGGTAATCACCACTATCTTTGGGTTGACCTAAACCAAAAAAACTGAACTCTTCGATTTTTTTCGATCCGATTAAAAGACCCAGATAGGCCATGATTCCCGTCAGCAAGGTATAGATCCAGGGCACGACCTGCTGCTTTTCCATAATGTTACTGACAAAATTCAAGCCATAGGCCAGCAGGAACGCAATCAGCAGACCAATGATCATGCCGACAACGCCGCCAAAAATGATCCGCAGAGACACTTTCCTGATCGCTTCTTCAATATTTATAACAAATAAGGCAATCATAAAACCTAGAAACAATCCAATCAAAGCGATGGGGAACCCGTAATAGCTATGGGCAATGAACAGACCACTTAAAGAACAGGCCAACACCAGCAGAATTTTTACGATCAACTGAACTCACCTCCTTTCTTTTATCATTTCAGAGTTTTTAAAGTCTCTCTGTATCACTCAAATATTCACTGAATTGGAAATATCATCTTTAGGTCCTGCTCGATTTTTGTTTCCTCAGAATTGCTGGCCACTGAGATTTCCTTAATGAGCAGACTCTTTGCCGTATCCATCATCTTCCTCTCACCAAAGGATAGATTCTTATCGCTTTTTAAAATAAACAGATCCCGCAAAACTCCAGCAATCTCAAAGACGGACCCCGTCTTGATCTTCTCCAGATACTCCCGGTATCGTTTATTCCAGGTTTGCTTGTCGATCGTGACGTCCTTGTTTCTCAGGATCGCGTATACTTTAGGGATCTCCGCTTCAGCAATCACTTCCCTGAGGCCTACCGCATCGGCCCCTTTCATGGGAATCATGATTTTCATGCCGTTCCCCATGATCTTCATGATGTAAAAGAGTTGCCTGCTTCCCATCACTTCTCTATTTTCGATCGCTTCAATGATACCCACACCCTGGGCTGGATATACCGCCAAATCTCCCACCTTAAACATTTTGCATACCACCTGCCATTCTAAATTTGAATTAGCTGGTTTACCAGGTTTTTTAATCATAGTCAATCTGTTTCTCAGATATAGTGATGCATGAGCCTGAACAAGTCTTTCTCCAGCTGATCGGGCTCCTTTGCTTCGTATTCATCAACCATTTGTTTTAGCCGGATGTAGGTGTGCCGATCGGACAGGTCATCCAGTTTTCTATAAATTCCTCTTCTCCGGCCAATCCTGAAAATGATACGCTCCTGGGATGATAATTTGAAATATCGGTCAATCACGGCTAATAATTTTTCCTTATTTTCCGGCAGTTTTCCTTCCAGTTCCTCAAAAAGATTCAGGATGTGATCGCTGACAAGAGTTGTTTCGATACCGTCCAGGCATTCGATAAACCTTCTGATTTCCCGGACTACATCTTCATCGCCCAGGGGTGTAAATTCGCCTTTCTGCATCATCCCGTCAAGATCTGTTCCCCGGACAACATGCAGGGAACGCAGTCGGACAAAATCCGGATTGATCTGATTGATCACCCTGGCCGTTTCTTCGGCGTGCTCTTTCGACCAGCGTGTACCGCCCAGCCCAGGGATCAGGGATAACGTATTCGGAAAGGGATATACCGGCGGCAACGATTCTTTTCCCTCCCTCGATTTGGTCAGCAGCCGTCGTCCCCTTCCGGATAAATGCCAATAGGGGATCAAAGCCACTTTCCATGCCGATATGAATTCTTGACAGCCCCGCGTCGCAAAGTCTTTTCAACTCCTTTACAGATTTTCTGGCGGCTGTCTTTGAGCGGCAATAGGAGGTCACTCTTTTTACGAAAGGAAAGGTCTCTTTGACAAAATTAAGGATCTCAACGAGATGATCCGTTTTGACGATGAGAGAGTCTGCGTCCTGCAGAAAAACGGATTCACCTCCATCACATAGCCAGGACCCGACGGATTTGAAGCCGTCATGATATTGTTCGCCATGATTCCAGATCTGATTGACCACGGACTCCGTGATACGCCCCCCTTCCCCCAGCTTCCAGGATAGTGACCTGATTTCACTGGCGATATGACCGGCGTTCCCGATGTCTTTCTTGATGTCTTCTACCGTCCGTAGAGCAAAAGGGGTATCACGGTAGGAATGACAAAAGGCACACTTGTTCCAGGGACAATTTCTCGTCACCCGGATCAGTAGGCTTCTGGCCTCGCTGGGCGGTCGGATCGGTCCCTGTT
>PMNM01000095.1:0-2561 GCA_003161855.1 Syntrophaceae bacterium
GCAAAACAGTTGAAAGCCTCAATTATTATTCTAAGCGTTATTGATAAGCGTTCATTTACAGCCCAGACAGTTCCCGCATCGGAGACACCAAGGCACACAATAGAGCCTATTGAAGATTATCTGAGAGAGGCTGCCGAAGGGTATGCCGGAGAGATAAAGAAGCTGTGCGATAAAAGTGGTGTCGCATCGAAGGTTTCTATAAAGATGGGGCATCCTGTGGAGGAAATTGTGAAAGAGGCTAAGAGATCAAAGGCAAATTTTATTGTTATGGGCTCCCATGGGAGGAGCGCCTTATCAGCCACAGTCCTTGGTAGTGTTTCCTATGGTGTTATCCACAATGATGCAAGTGTTCCCATACTCATTGTGAGGCGTTGATTGCAATAGTTTTACGCCAATTAGTTTATAGTGTCTTATTTAAATACTCTTAAACGGCGGACAAAATGTAAATTTAAAAATTAAAAGGAGGAAACCATGGCCAGTCTTTTTGACAAAATTAAAAAGGATGTGAAAAAGGGGATCGAAGAAGGAATTGCTGTCGTAAAAGAAGGGGCAAATGTCCTATCCGAGAAAATGGGTGAACTCACGGCAGAAGGTAAAAGACAGTATAAGATGTTTGATNNAAAAAACCGGCAGCGAAAGCAAAAGCGACCCCGAAAAAAACCACACGGGCGGCAGCGAAAAAGACGGCAATGATGGCCACCAAAAAGGCCTCGACTAAAAAGTAAATACTAAGCGGCAGTAAAGGAGATATCGTACCTCCCGTGTACGTCTCGATGCTATGTTCCGCCTTAAGAGGGTAGGCATGTGCATTGAAAAATACTTACATATCCCGGAACAAGATCTAACATGTACCACATTTCAAATGGTAATTATCAGCAACTATATTTTTTGGAATCATTTGTTTGCAGGTAAAATCAATGAGCACCGATGTTGACTATCGCTTAATTTCTGCTCCCTAAATTTCGTTTGCGGTAACTGTTACCGCATAACAAAAGGGGAGAGGCTTATCTATCAGCACCACCGGATGTCCCGGATCACCGGCGCCTCTGCCGCGCAACGGCACAGACGTCCCTATGCATCCAACGGTTATGTGTTCTTTTTGTTCTTTTGTAACACCAGTCTGATGGAGAGATAAGGAAACAAGAAAAACAAAATGGCGCAAGTTTTTATGAATGCCATTCCGTAATAGAACAGCGAATCATAGTCATGCCTGCTCAATGCAAACCATTTTGAATGGATACGATAGACCCATTCTCCTCCCAGCAAATAGAAAATGAACGATATTAACAACAGCGCAAAAGACAGAAAGAAACAGCGAATCAGGATGCCAGACANNTTCTGTTCATCCTTATTCATCACTAATCTCCTCTCCGTGGTATTTCGGGGTTATTGCCACCCGTTATCGCAGATACCGCATAGCTTATCACACATAGACTTCTTGTCCTCAAATTCACTACCCGAGACGGTGATGTCTGCTCCGCAGATCCACCGATATCCGAGCATACCTGTCCATGTGTATCCCGGAAGTGGCGAATTTATCACGCTGCACGATTTCTCAAAGGGAGGGGAACCTTCCTCCGGATTGCAGGAGAAGAAGATTGTATTATCTCCTTTAGCTCGATCGTCTACTGTGCAGGTGGCCGCTTTGTTTGGCGTCTTGTCACAGGTGTATGTCTCCGAATGAGAAACCTGCCATGTTCCTGCAATAAAGCCAGTTATCAGCATTGAAATTAAGAGCGTCCGTGGCATCGTTCCCTACCTCCTCATGATCTCCCGAAAAGGGCTCTACCTGATCTTTATCTGTCAGCTTTTACAACACTTATACCATATTGTAATTTAGAGTTCTGCGCTTTTTTTGAATATTACTAATGGAAGTGTTTTATGGCCGGGCAAATTTAGAAAAAACAACATTCCGGACCATTGCAGACATATGGGAGCACATATTTCTATGATATGCGCTTTTTCCACATCTCTCGTATACCCAGTAATCTTTTCCCCGCTTCTTCAAGCGTTTCAGTTTTCTTTGCAAAATGGAATCGAATGAGATGATGGGTGGGTTCGTGGAAAAAACTTGATCCCGGCACGGCCGCAACTCCCAAATACTGCGCGAGCCATTCGCAAAAAGCGATGTCATCTTTTGCCTTGAATTCCGAAATGTCCACAAGCACATAATAGGCACCTTGTGGAATCACATAGGCCAGTCCTGCCTCGTCGAGCGATTTCAGGAAGACGCCGCGTTTTTCCGTATAAGTGGCGAGTAACGAACGGTAATAAGCCTCAGGAAGATGGAGGGCCGTCACAGCGGCCTCCTGCAACGGTGCCGCAGCACCAACGGTCAGGAAGTCGTGTACTTTTTTAACGGCATCGGCCACTTCAGGTGGTGCAACGACATAGCCCAAACGCCATCCCGTAATGGAGTATGTTTTCGACAGGGAACTGCAGGATATCGTCCGTTCAAACATACCGGGTAACGAAGCGAAATAGATGTGATGGTAAGGTTCATAGACGATGTGTTCATATACTTCATCGGTAATCACAAACGCATCGAATTCCTGAGCGAG
>PMNM01000095.1:2655-8342 GCA_003161855.1 Syntrophaceae bacterium
TCATCTTCGTTGATCGGAAGTCCCATGAAGCGGGAAACTTTTTTGGCAAGGGCATGCCTGAAATTCGGTGCACCCCATGTTACCGCATACTGATGTGGACCAAATTCCGCTGTTTTTCGAAGCGCCTCAAGCAGTTCGGGTGGAGGATCAAAATCAGGAAACCCCTGCGATAGATTAATGGCCCCGTACATACTGGCAACACGTGTCATCCGCCGAATGACGGATTCGGTAAATCGTGTGGTGCGTTCACTGACTTGAGGCATTGTTTACTCCTTGTCTGAGCGTTATTCAGTACACCTTGTTGTTAAAAAAATCACCTAATCCCATAAAATAAGATTTGATTATTATTATCTTGTACCATATTTCAGCAAAGAGTTTTGCGGTTTTTTTGATCATTCAAGCCACTTGTCATAGGCTTGGACAAAGGTTTCAAAGTGATTTCCAACGTTGTAAATTATGGTGACACCGTTCTTGATATTTCCGGGTAAATGCCTAAACAATAAAAATACCTTGCATTTCCAGAAAGAATCATTTATCTTCATGCTAGTTAGGGTGCAGTTCATGTTTGTCGTTACGGAATTATAAAAAAAATCAACCGCACAAGCCTCAGTAAGGGTCATGCGGTTTTTTTTGTTTGCACAAACAGACTGCCGGCCGAATCGTTCGGCGATATTATAAATGGTTCCCTGGAGGAACCCAAGACAAAGGAGGAGTAAAGATGTCAGAAGGAAAAGTTAAATGGTTTAATGATTCAAAGGGTTTTGGCTTTATCGAGCAGGACGGCGGCAAGGACGTTTTCGTGCATCATTCCGCTATTCAGGCAGAGGGTTTCAAATCACTGGCCGAGGGCGATCGGGTAAGCTTCGATGTTGTCGCCGGCCCCAAAGGTCCGTCTGCGGAGAATGTTCGCAAGCTGTAAGATCTGATCTTCATTTTGCATTTAAAAGCTCCCTGTGATGGGGGGCTTTTTTTTGTTGCAGCGACGGACCTCGGAAACGGCCTCTTTGTGTTCTGCCATCACGAGTTTGATCCTACTGTCTTTGCCGGTGATCGATTTCCCCAGGACGCTGCCGTCGATATCCAGGACAGATCCGGGTAATCTGGGGGTCTGCGCCTGTCAATCGACTTCGCTGATGACGGCGAGCTTCTGCAAACCGTTCAACCCATTTCAAATCATCAGCAGATGGCTGTTCTCTCTCAGCCAGACCTTCTGCTCTTTATAACCTGGCAGGATGCTTTCAATGAAGCGCCAGTAATCGCGGGAATGGTTCCTGATCTTCATGTGGCTCAGTTCATGGACAACGATAAAATCGATCACCTCCGGCGGGGCCATGATCATCCGCCAGGTGAAGGTTAGGCAGTTATCCGCTGAGCAGGACCCCCAGCGGGATCGGGCCTGATTGATGGCAACAGCGCGGGGAGACAGTCTGAGAACACGGCTGAAATGAGCGACCCGTGCCGCGATATATTCCCGTGCTTTCTTCTGATACCAAAGGAGAAAAAGGACCCGCGCCCCTGGAAGGGCATCGCTGCTCAGAATAAATTCACAGCCCGTGTAAGTCAGGATTTCCGGCCGGCTTTGCCGGTCCTCAATGCGCAGGGGATAGGTTTTGCCGAGATACAGGAATGGTTCGCCCGATCGGAAGGTCTTGTGTTGTTTTTCAGCCTGCCTTTCCTGCTGCTGGGCGATTTTTTTCTGCAGCCACTGTTTTTTCTCCGCAAAAAAACGATCAATGTCTCGCTGCGGTGTGCGGTACGGCACCTGGATCAACACGGTCCCATCCCTTTTAATCTGGATGGAAAGTGTTTTTTTTCTTCTCCGGCTCCGGACTAAGGTATAGGTCATTCCACTTTTCTGGGCTCACCGGCAGGTGGCGGGTTCTGTTCCGGCCGTTCCGGTTTCACGGTCACACCATCACCGACTGAAGACGGCAGATCCGGTTTAGGTGGTTCCTGGGGTTTTGATGGGTCGGTGGGGGTTGCCTCCGGCGGCGCATTCATCACCTCATCAAATTCCGGGATCACAATTCCCCTTCTCACCATGATCTGGTAGATCAACTCGGAGCGGTATTCCACATACCGGCCTGTCCCTGCGGGGTCATAACGCCGCGGGTTCGGCAGCACAGTAGCCAGTTTTGCCGCCTCCAGGGCGGACAGGGCGGAAGCCGACTTGCCGAAATGATGCTGTGCGGCGGCTTCGATGCCAAATAACCCGTCACCCCATTCGGCGACGTTCAGATAAAGTTCAATAATCCTTTTCTTGGAAAGGTTGTCTTCGAGCCGCCAAGTCAGGATGGCCTCCTTGAGCTTCCGGACGGGATTTCTCGAAGGCGACAGAAAAAGGTTTTTGGCAAGCTGCTGGCTGATGGTGCTGCCGCCAGATTTGAACCTCCCTTTCTTGAAGTCTTTTTCAAGGGCTTTTTGCATCGCCTCAAAGTCAAAACCCTCATGGGACCAGAATTTGTCATCCTCCGCAATAAGAACCGCCTTGATGACATAAGGAGAGATCTGGGACAACGGCACCCATCTCTGAATTATTTTTTTCTTTTTACCCTGTTTTGCCCATTCCTTTTCCCGGTATTCCATGAAGGCCGTTTTCTTTGGGTTGACCTTCCGGAGTTTCGCGACATCAGGATAAACAAAATAAAATCCAATACTTAAAATAAATGCAGCGAGAACAACCAAAATGACAATGACAGACCATTTTTTAACCATGGGCAGAGGCATCTCCTGTTTTATGTATTTGATATTACTAATTATATTATTATAATTGACCGTTGCGGGTGTTTTTTACTTGACACTGGTACTATATCATGAGATTTTCTCGGTCACGAATTGCTCTTACAATATTTTTTACACATATTGTAAAAAATTTTCAAAGGGGGGTTTGACTTACAAGAATCTATTTTGTAGGGTCAGACTTCGCTCTTTAGTGTGCAGCTTGTCATCCATTGTCAAAATCTGTGCACCGCCCCAGAAGTGGGTAACCCCCGACTCAAAACTCAGGAGGTACTTCATCATGAGACGGCAGATTTTCCTGTGGATGGGACTTATCGTCCTGTTCTTATCTTTCAGCCTCAGCCACGAATGCTTTGCAAGCGAATACAAAGTCAGGCGCGGCGATACCCTGGTTAAGATCTCCAAAAAGTTCGGTGTCAGCACGCAGGCCTTGAGAGAAGCAAACGATATTCAGGGCAGCGCCATCAAACCCAAACAGATCCTGATCATCCCTGAATCCGCAAAAACCAGAAAAAGTCAATCCGTGAAACTGTCCTCCTATGTGGTCAAGAAGGGTGACAGCATTTACAGTATCTCCAAAAAGACCGGCGTCTCGGTCAGCCAGATCAGGAATATCAATCACCTCCGTTCCAGCCGACTGAAAACCGGTCAGCATCTCGCCCTATTAAAACCTGCCGCAAGGAAGGAAGTCGCTAAAACAGAAGAGGAAAAGCTTGAGACCGTCGATATGAGCTTACTGGCGGAAGGCGAAGACCTTGAGGATGATGAGGCCGGACCTCCGGATGACGACCAGGCATCCGTTGAAAGGGATAAAGAACAGACTGCCGCACTACTCGGTAAATGGAACAGCCCTGATGAACGAAGACTGTTCGTCCGGGTGGCCATGGGATTCCTCGGCGCCCCTTACCGCTTCGGCGGTTCGTCGGTGAGAGGTCTGGACTGTTCGGCCTTCGTCAAGAAAATTTATGAGTTATTCAATGTCAGCCTTCCCCGGACCGCCCGCGAGCAGTCCCGCGTTGGAAAGCGCGTCGCCAGAAACGAACTGGAGGAAGGGGATCTTGTATTTTTCAACACCCGCCGCAGGGCTCTCGGACATGTGGGTATTTACATCGGCAACAATGAATTCGTCCATGCGGCCTCTGGACGCTCCAAGGCCGTGAAAATTGATACACTGGACAAGCCCTACTACGATACACACTTCATCAAAGCGGTCCGTCTTAAAAGCCTGGATGACGGCGCTTAGCATTTTTTACCCTTCATCATGACAAGAGACTGATCATGGGACGGTTCTACCGTCCCATTTTTTTGAAGCCGGAAAGACAGGCTGAACAAGAGAGTTCCCTTCACTTTTTTATTGATTTATTCTCACAGCCTTTATATCCTGTCCTCTCTGATCATTGCATGATCCGCATGATTAAATCATGGAAAAACATATTCAAAGGAGGCTCCTATGCTGAAAAGAACGTTTATACTGATGGTTGTTTTCCTGTTATCCATTATGGTTGGCGGTTGTGTATCCAGCAGCAAATTTGAGAAAAAAGTGGCGGAAGCCGATGGTTTGAATCAGTCATTACGGGCACTTCAACAGAAGTACGATAAACTGACGGCGGAAAATAATGACTTGAAGGACCAGTTTAAAAAATTAAACGGTGACTTCGCCCAGTTGTCCATCCAGAAGGATAAGATTACGGCAGACCGCGATGAACTGGANNAAAACCTATGAAAACCTGATGCAGGAGATGAAAGGTGAAATTGCCCAGGGCCAGGTGGCCATTACCGAACTCAAGGGGAAGCTGACGGTAGACGTGCTCGATAAGATCCTCTTTGCATCCGGTGAAGCGGAGGTCAAACCGGAGGGACTGGCCGTGCTGCAGCGGGTAATCGATATCCTTAAAAATGTCAAGGACAAGGCGATCCGCATCGAGGGTCACACGGACAATGTGAAGATCGGCGGGGCGCTTGCGAGAAAATATGCGACCAACTGGGAGCTTTCTGCAGCCAGGGCCATCAATGTGACCCGATACCTCCAGAAGCAGGGGATCGACCCTGCCCTTCTGGCCTCCGTGGCTTACGGTGAATACAAGCCCGTTGCTGACAACAGCACTTCCGAAGGACGCGCTAAAAACCGGAGAATCGCCATCATCCTGCAGCCAAAAGACTAAAAGAAATTTCGCGACGGAGTCTTCTGATTGGGGGGGCACAGACCACCGTGCCCCCCCAGTTTTACCTTGAGAGAGGGATAGATTCCCGCTTTCGCAGGAATGACATTTTCAGAGAAGCAAGAATAATGGGCAAAACGGTTACGGAAAAAATCATCGCAGCGCACCGGGTTACCGGCCGGTGCGTACCCGGTGCTGAGATCGGCATCCGGATTGATCAGACATTGACGCAGGACGCCACCGGGGAAAGACTGCAGAAGAGGCGGTATGCCTGAGCAAAAGCTGCCCAATCTGAGAGACCTGTCCCTGGAGGAAATCGAAGATTTTATTGCCAGCCACGGCAAAGAAAAGTATCGGGCCAGGCAGATCATGAAATGGCTTTATCAGCGCCGGGCCGTTTCTTTCGAGGAGATGACCAACCTGGCAAAGGATTTCAGAATGAAGCTGGCCCGCCTGGCCAGGATCGGTCAGCCGGAGATTGAGGCCGTTCAGATCTCCTGGGATACAACCAAAAAGATTCTCTTCAGGCTGGAGGATGGCCTCTTCATCGAAAGCGTCCTGATTCCCGGCAAAAGTCACTGGACCGTTTGCATCTCCACCCAGGCGGGTTGCGGCATGGGATGCCNNATGGGCGAACCACTGGCTAATTATCAGAACGTTCTGAAGGCCATCGAAATCATGACGTCCGATTACGGGCTGGGTTTTTCCAATCGCAAAATCACCCTGTCCACCTGCGGCCTCGCGCCGATGATCCGGCAACTTGGTAACGACATCTGCATCAACCTGGCC
>PMNM01000095.1:8411-14398 GCA_003161855.1 Syntrophaceae bacterium
AATCCATTCTGGCGGCCTGCCGTGATTATCCCATGCCGGGACGACGGATGCTCACCTTTGAGTACATCCTGATGGCCGGTGTAAACGATTCCCCGGCGGATGCCGAAAAAGTGGCCCGTCTGCTCAAGGGCATCCGTTGCAAGCTGAATTTGATCGCATTCAACGAATACCCTGGGTCACCCTTCAAAACCCCATCNNCTGATCAGGCACCACTACACCGCCATGATCCGCACCAGTAAGGGCAGCGATATCCTGGCCGCCTGCGGCCAGCTCAGCGGCCGCAAAACTGCGACGGAAGGAGAAATAACGCCATGACCCATCCGAAACTGGTTGAAACCATGTCCAGACCGGAATTTTATCCCCATCGACCGGAGACAGTGGAACTCATCCAGACACACATCTCCTTTATCTTCATTGCCGGCGAAGATGTCTATAAAGTGAAGAAGGACGTTGATTTCGGGTTTCTCGATTTTACCAGCCTCAAGAAGAGAAAACATCACTGTCTTGATGAACTGCGCTTGAACCGGCGGCTGGCCCCGGAAACCTACCGCGATGTCGTGGCCATCTCTGAGAATGCTGAAGGGCGCCTCTCCCTGGCGACAGGCGGTCACATCATCGAATATGCTGTCAAAATGAAGAAACTTCCGCAGGAACGGATGCTGAAAAGGCTGCTGGCGACGGGAGCGGCAGAACCGTCGATGATGGACCGGATCGCCGCCAGGCTGATGGACTTTCACCGGAATGCCGATACGGGCGGAAAGATCGACCAGATTGGCGGTGTGGAAACCATCCGGCACAACCACGACGAAAATTTTGAACAGACGACCGCTTATGTCGGGGTGACCCTTCCCGAATATCAATACCGTTTCATCAAGTCTTACATCTACAGATTTTTTGAACAAAAGAAGGAGCTCCTGGAAAAACGGGTGTCCGATCACAAAATCAGGGACTGCCATGGGGACCTTCACCTTGAGCACATCGTTGTGACCGATGACATCACCATCTTTGACTGTATTGAATTCAACGAACGATTCAGATTTGAGGACGTCGCCGCCGAAGTCGCCTTTCTGGCGATGGACCTGGATTACAACGGTTACCCCGATTATGCCGAACGTTTCGTGGCAGCCTATATCCGACAGGCCGGAGATCCGGAGATCCGAACACTGCTCAATTTTTACAAATGCTACTATGCCTATGTCAGGGGTAAGGTGGTCAGCTTTCGGATTGACGACAAAGCCATCCGGCAGGAAGACCGTAATGAAGCCGTCAAGATTGCCGCGAAATATTTCGATCTCGCCTATACCTGTGCGGCCCGGTTGGAGAAACCCGCACTCATCCTGGTGGCAGGGTTGATGGGAACCGGAAAGAGTGTTCTGGCAAAACAGATGGCCCCCCGCCTCGGCGCCGAAATCATCCGGATGGACGTGCTTCGCAAGGAAATGCTGAATCTTTCTCCCCAGGAGCGTCGTTTCGAGGATTTCGGCCGGGGAATCTATGCCGATGAGATGTCGGGAAAAACGTATGAAAAAGCCCTGGAGCAGGCCAAGGCCAAGCTGAAAGAGGGAAAATCGGTTATCATGGATGCATCATTCAAGAAGCGTAAAGACCGGAAAATGGCCCGGACCGTCGCTGAACAATGTCTCGCGGATTTCTTTGTTGTGGAGTGTGTCTGTCCCGAGGCAACCATTCAGAAACGCCTTGAGGAAAGGCTGGCGGACGGGGAAGAAGCATCGGATGGCCGCTGGGAGATCTTTCAGGCTCAGAAAAATGACTTCGAGGAAATCATCGAGATGCCCGTGCAGTCGCATCTGGTTATGGATACTGCAGCGCTCACCCCGGAAGCCTGCATGCAGGCCATGATCGTGCAGATGAGAGGATTGAAACTGTAATTATGGCTTCGTTTGTTCTCCTTTCTGTTTTTTCGCCTCGACGGCCACACTGGCCTTTTTCGCTTCCTCAATGACCAGTCGTTTTTTTGTCTCCCCGATAAAATAGCCGACTTTATAATCCAGTCCAATATTGGCATAATTCTTTGCAATCTCTTCAAATCGACCCAGGGCTGCCTTGTACTTGCCCGTATTAAAATAAAAATAACCGACATAGAATTCTTTTTCGGCAAGCCTTTTCCGGCACTCCAGAATATTTTTCTCCGCCAGGAACGAAAACTTACTGTTCGGAAAGCGGACCATCAGCCTTTCAAACTCTTTTTTTGCCTTGACGGTCTCTGTCTGATCCCGGTCGATGGAACCCATTTGGTTAAAATGGCACATACCCAGTTGATACATGGCGTAGGGGAGATTTTCGTTGGTGGGATGCAGATTAACAAAGTCACCGTAGGCGATCTCTGCTTCGGCAAATTCCTCATCACTGAAATAAGAATCGGCAATACCCAGCTCGGCAACAAGGGCCAGCTGGTGTAACGGATATCGCTCCTTCAGGCGCTGAAAGGATTCAATGGCTTTTTTGTAGCGGGCATCCTGATACTCTTGAGCACCCTTCTGGTACAGGGCTTCGGGTGTCGCTCTGGCCAAATTGGTGGGATGCCACCATTCGTTAATATCCTTCCACCAGCCACAGCCGGATAAGAGCAACACCATAATGAGAAGAACGGGAAGGGCTGCTTTACGGGTCATCATTTATTCTTTCCGGACTACAAACTCTTTTTAATAAATTCTTCGAGACGCTCTTTGGAAACCAAGCCGATGAGCGTATCGAAAACCTTGCCACCCTTGAAAAGCAGGAGGGTGGGTATGCTTCTGACACTGTAAGTTGCGGATGTCCTGGGATTATCATCCACATTCATTTTTGCCATCTTGACCCGGCCTTTATAGGACTCGGCCAATTCTTCCACAACCGGTCCGATCGCCTTGCAGGGACCACACCAGGGAGCCCAGAAATCAACCAGCGCGGGCTGATCCGATTTCAGAACTTCTTTTTCAAAATCAACATCATTGACGTGAATGAGAGAACTTTCTTTCTCCATATTCCAAGCCCTCCTTTTATAGTTCGGGAATGAACTATGCCACATCAGATTGGCGCATGTCAAATCAAAATGATCCTCCTTTTGACAGATCCGCGTCAATCTGATATAAGCACACGCAAATCATTCACCTTTCTGGAGATTGTATGGGACTTCTGGGTATCATCTCGGGTACATTGACCTTGCAGGGAAAAGGTTTTTTTGCCGAGTTAAAAGAAAAAACGGTAAAAAATGAATATGGAGAAGCCCGGGTCCTGCTGTCCCGGAAAATTGCTTTCATTCCCAGGCATGGCCGGGATCCGAAGCATTATATCCTGCCCCACCGGATCAATCATCCTGCCAATCTGAGGGCATTGAAAGACCTGGGCGTTGATGAAGTCATCGGCATCAATTCCACCGGCTCTCTGAAAAAAAAACTGAACCCTGGAACCATCGTCGTGCCCGACGACTTCATCCTGCTCTACGGGGGACCGACGGTCTTCGACGCGAAACCCGTGCATATCACTCCCATGCTTCATGAAGGCGTCCGGCAGAAATGTATCGCGGCGGCTCGCCATGGCGGGATTGAAATCATCGACGGGGGTATTTACTGGCAGACCCAGGGACCGAGGCTCGAAACACGGGCTGAAATCATGGTCATGTCACAAATGGCGGATGTCGTAGGGATGACCATGGCCAGTGAAGCGGTCATCGCTCAGGAACTGGATCTACCCTACGCTTCAATCTGTTCCGTGGACAATTATGCCCACGGCATCGGTGAGAAGAAGTTGACGATGGAGATCATTCTACGGCACGCCCGCAGAAATGCCGATGCGATTATCCGCATCATCCTTAAATACGTGGAAGGGAGAAAATCATGAAATTTTCCAAAAAAGGGGATCATGGAGAAACCAGTTTGCTCGGCGGTCAGCGGGTTCCGAAATTTGACCCGAGACCGGATACCTATGGCACGCTGGATGAAGCAAGTTCTGCGCTGGGCGTTGCCCGGGCAATGACGAATAATAAGAAAATCAAAGATATTTTACTCAGTGTCCAAAAAGACCTGTTGACCCTGGGTGCAGAGCTTTCCACTCTGCCGGAAGACCTGCCCAAACTGAACCTCCGAATGGGTGAGAAAGAGGTAACGCGTATCGAATACCTGATCGATGAACTGCAGAAAGAGGTCACCCTGAAAAACGAGTTCATTTATCCGGGTGAAACCGTGATTTCAGCTCAGATCGATGTTGCCAGAACCATCATCAGACGGGCGGAGCGAAAGGCAGCAAAGCTGAAAATGGAGAAGCTGATTGAGAACGATCGCGTCCATCAATACCTGAACCGTCTGGCCGACATGCTGTTTACTCTAGCCAGATATGAAGAACAGAAAGGGTGAACCTTAAATAAAAAAATGGCAAAGTAAAACGGCCAGAGGCAAGGCGTGTGAGTCCTGAGAAGTGCGAAAATATACCGCAACGACAAAAGATGAAGCGCAACGCCGTATAGGGACGTTTTACAAAGCCGTACCGTTAGAAAGCACCCAACTGGCAAGGCTTAATTTTAATCTTCAATTTTTCGCAGGCCGAAGAAATGGCCATTCGGGTCATCCCCGTTTCTTCGGCGATTTCCCAGGCAGACAGGCAGGACAGACGCTCTTTCACGAGGGCTTTACGGATGGCTGCTTCCAGTCCAGGGGTCACATTTTCGGCGGGTTTGACGATCATTTTCTTTGGGCTGTAGCCGAAAAGACCCAGTTGGCACTTGTTGAGGTGAATCTCTAAAAGGTTAATCGTCCCTCCAACATCCGCCATGCTCACCTGAAGCTGGCCGGCAATGCGGCTGGCTTCTGCACAACTGATTTTGCCGTCCATGTTTTTTTCCCGAACGGCCCCAGCGATTTTTTCATTTAACTTCCGATCAGCCGGATGCTTTGCCCCATAATGGCCGGCATCTTCGTGCGCCATGGTTAATCCTCCTATGGTCCCTTTACAAAGCCGTCAACCTTTCATGTCGTGAAAAGGTTCTAAGGCCGCCAGTTCTCCTTCATCCAGCGTCTTGAAACCATTCTTTTCGATGATTTTCAACGCCTTTTCAATCTGATCCACGTCGACTACAAATACCGCCTTCTTCCGGCTTTCCAGAACAAAGCCATAGGCGTTGTTGACATTGATATTCTCCTTGAAAAGTAGCTGTGTCAATCTATCCAGTCCGCCGGGCTTGTCATCAATTAAAATCGCCAGAACATCCCGCAGGCGGACCATCATGCCGGCTTTTGTTAACGCGGCCTGCGCGCGCCGGGGATCATCGACAATCAGATTGATCACCCCGAAAGTATCCGATGTGGAGATGGTTGTGGCCCGGATACTGATCTTATCCCCGGCCAGAACAGAGGTGACGGCAGCCAGTTTTCCGGGTTTGTTTTCCGCAAAAATAGATAATTGATGTGCAATCATATGGACCCCCCCTTCCCTTCTTTAATCATGCCGGTTGTCAATAACCCGCTGGGCCTTCCCCTCACTTTTGGGCAGGCTATCCGGTTCAACAAGATCAACCTTGGGCGTAATCAGAATATCACTTCGCAGTTCTTCCGCGATTTTTCGTCGCAACGCTTCAAGCTGTTTGAGGTCCCCGGCAAAAAACTCCTTCTGGACTTCCACTTTGATGACCATGAGATCGTTAAACCCTTCTCTTTCCAGGATAATCAGGAAATTGTTCCCTACGCCGGGAATCTCCATCAGCTTCTTCTCGATCTGAATCGGAAAGATATTAACCCCTTTAAGAATCATCATATCGTCCGTCCGGCCCTTGATCCGCTCAATGCGCCGATGTGTTCTGCCGCATTCACAGGATCCGGGAATGATCCGAGTCAGGTCTTTTGTCCGGTATCTCAGGATCGGCATCCCATCTCTCAACAACGTCGTCAGAACCAGTTCCCCCTCTTCACCGTCAGGGAGCTGCTTGAGGGTTACCGGATCAATGATTTCCACAAAAAAATTATCCTCCCAGATGTGCAAACCGTTCTGTGCAGGAC
>PMNM01000053.1 GCA_003161855.1 Syntrophaceae bacterium
TATCGTGCAGCAGCAGCGGGAGCCGTAACAGAAGTGGCCTCTTCAGATTCCGGTAAATCCCCTGGATCTTTTCGTCGGGCTCGGCGGCGAAAGCGTCTGCGGTCTGCAGGGTCAGAAGGATATGCTGATCCATCGTATATTCATGGTAAGAATCATATTCCACTTTGCAGGTCAGCGTGTCGAATTGCGGGATCAGCCGGGAGAGGAGTCCCGTTTCATGCATCATCTGCACCACCGGACCGAACGGCTCCGGGCAGGAGAGAATCGCCCGGAAGGCATTTCCCATCGTCTGGGACTTAAATGCCCGGAGCTCCAGGTGGGAGATCAGGTGGCGCGTTCGGTTGCGCAGTTCCACGCTTAGCGTGGCCCGGTGCACCATTGCGTGTTTAAAGACATCCATCAGCCAAATCGCCGTACCGATACGGGTATCCCCGGACCGGGTTGAAAACAGAATCCCATCCAAGACGGCGATGCCGGGACCGAGCTGGTTGGCGCTGACCCTTTTCCGGACAATGCCCCAGATATTCCGGCCGGACAGATCCCTCTCTAAAAAAGACAGGAGCAATAACCGGACATCGCGAACGGTTTTAAAGAACTGTTCCATCAGCTTGCCGGCGCCGTCGAAACCAAAACCGCAACGCTCGGCAACCATGNNCGATCATCGGCTGGAGAGCCGTTTCCAGAATATCCATCCGTCGTTGGCAGAGCCAGTGTAGCGCGATCCGCAGGCCCATCAGAAAAGCATAATCGGTCTCCAAGCGAGCCACCTGGGTGGATGAAAAATGCGCCTGGGGGTGGAGTCCCTTAAAATCCTGCACACCGCTTCTAACCCGTTCCGCCCAAAGCAGCCGCTGACAGTCGCGCAGGCAGCAGACACCGTTTTTCAGGTGGGGCTCGACGCGGTAAAGGGAATTCTCTGAGGAAAACAGTCCTTCCCGCAGGGAACTGCTGATCTCATCGAGATAGGTTTTTTTCTGTTTTTCAAAAAAAGGCTGAACGAGGGACCGCTGGAGTTTTTGAAAAAGGTCGCGATGACCGGCTAGATAACGACTTTCCAGGAGGGCCGTGTCCGTCGCCATATCCTGACCCAGGATGGCTGCGCATTCGGGGAGGGTACGGACGACGCAGCCCATGGTAAGGCCGATATCCCAGAAAAGCCGGACGGTTGATGCGATCTTTTCGGTGGCGTGGCCGCCTTCATGCAAAATGAGAATATCTACATCCGAGAAGGGGTAGAGCTCCCGGCGACCATAGCCGCCCAGCGCCACCATGCAAACGCTGCGTTCAGGACCTTCCGGTTCAATCATGGAGGCATAGATTTCCCGCAGGATCCGGTCGATTTCCCGGGAGTAGGCACGGACGGTTTCCAGGGGCGAGGCGTTGCTGCGGTCGGGACCGAAAAGCGTCTCGCGATATCCTGTCAGATGGGATCTGTAGGCAGAGGCACGCTCACGCATGATGCTTGTTTAAATGGCTTCGGAGCCGCGTTCACGTGTCCGGATGCGCATCACATCTTCCAGGGGAAGAATGAAGATTTTACCATCTCCGATTTTTCCTTCCGGACCCGTGCGGGCCGCGTTGGCAATGGCTTCGATGGTCGGTTCGACATACTGATCGTCGACGGCGATTTCCAGTTTCACTTTCCGGATGAAATTGATCTGATATTCATGGCCGCGGTAGGACTCCGTGTGGCCTTTCTGCCGGCCTGCCCCCTGCGCATCGGAAACGGTCAGACGGAACACTTCAATATGGCTCAGGGCCTCTTTCACGGCTTCAAGACGTGTCGGCTGGATAATGGCGATGATATATTTCATGGTGATCTCTCCTTATGATTTAGTGTTTTTAGTTTCGATGTCCATCATGTCCGGATGTCCCGTTCCGGATAGGCGGAGATATTATGAATGCTCAGGTCGGCGCCGCGTTGTTCATCCTCGTCACTGAGCCGGATACCCATGGTTGACTTCAAACCCAGGTAAACCAGGGTCCCCACGGAAACAGCGACGATCACAGCAGCGACACTGCCGGCGACCTGGGCGGCCAGGGTCACACCTCCCATGCCGCCGAAAAATTTCTGCCCGAAAATGCCTGTCGCAATCCCACCCCAGGTACCGGCGACACCGTGTAGGGGCCAGACCCCCAGGACATCGTCGATCTTCATTTTTTCCGTTTCCCACTGGAAGCCGAAAATAAAAATGACGGAGGCGATACCGCCGATAAAAAACGCGCCGAAGGGATGGACGACATCGGAACCCGAACAGATAGCGATCAGCCCGGCCAAGGCGCCGTTATGAACGAAGCCGGGGTCATTCTTTGAAAAAACCAGGGCGAAAAGAATGCCGCCCACCATGGCAAAGAGCGAATTGACGGCGACCAGACCGCTGATACCGGCAATGTCCTGCGCGCTCATGACATTAAAGCCGAACCAGCCGACACAGAGGATCCAGCTTCCCAGAGCGAGAAAGGGGATATTAGAAACCGGAATCCCCTGACTGATCCCGTAGGTCCAGCGCCCGATCCGCTGTCCCAGGATGATGATGGCCGGGAGCGCCAGCCATCCGCCCATGGAATGAACCACGACGGATCCGGCATAATCGTGAAATTTGGCGCCAAGGGTGCTGTTCAGCCAGTCCTGAAAAAACGTATACTGCCCCCAGATGATCGACTCAAACAGGGGATAGCATAAACCGGCCAGAATGGCACCGGCAAAAAGCTGAGGCCAGAATTTGGCGCGTTCGGCGATGCCACCGGAAATGATGGCCGGGACACAGGCGGCAAAGGTGGTCAGAAAAAAACAGTGCACCAGATCAAACCCGCGCGCGCCCGCGACGACTTTCCCATTGAAGAGATTGGAAAGCGTCCCGGCATCCATCCAGAAATTGATACCATAAGCAATGGGAAATCCGATCAGAAAATAGACAACGGTCGAGGCGGACCAATCGGCCATGATTTTAACCAAGGCATTGACCTGATTTTTTTGTCTGACCGTTCCGACTTCCAAGAAGGCAAACCCCGCATGCATTGCAAAAATCATGACCGCGCCCAGCATCAGAAAAAGGGTGTTGCTCGAAAATTGAAGACTCTGCAGTGTTTCGTTCATGAGACCTCCCGTAGGATGAGTGATGGGGCTATACAAGAATGTACAGCTTATTTCCTTAATCTTTCATAATTTTGCAACATCGAGGCCAGATCGATGATCGAGGGGTTTTATTTCAGTCATCCCTCTGCATATTATAATTGTTTGTATTGAGGAGAATTTTTTTGACATATTGAGAAGCTGTCACCAGAGCAGGCGACAGAGTGCTATCGAGGACCATACAACTTCGTAACATCGGGGGTAAAACAAAACAAATATGTCCCGGAAAAACGGTGGTAACAATATTTCCATGTGCATTCTAAAACAAANNAACCCTCATCAAATCGGGCCGGATTCCCGCCACAAGAGTAACAGGGAAATGGATCTTTCCGAAAAAAATGATCGACGAATGGATTGAAAGCCGGGCCAAGGCTGGATTCGACGAGGCCAGGCAGAAGGGCACACGGATAGAAGGAGCGCTGCTGGCAGCGGGGAGCAACGACCCTATCCTCGATATGCTTCTGACCACCATGAAAGCTTCCCATCCCGATTTCTATATTTTTACGGCCAGCACGGGAAGCACGGGGGGACTGAAGGCCCTGAGCCGGGGATATACGGATGTCGCCTGGTCCCATCTTCTCGATCCTGCCAGTGGCCAGTATAATACGCCGCAAATCCTGTCCCCCTACCTTCAACACATCAAGGGCGTGGTGGTCCACCTCTTCAACCGGGAGCTTGGTCTTCTTGTCATTCATGGGAATCCTTTAAATATTTATGGGTTCGACGATGTCATCCGGGAGCGGCCACGCATTGTGAACCGCCAGCCCGGGGCCGGCACACGCCTCCTGCTGGACGCCCTTCTACAAAAAGCCGGAGTGGCGGACGTTCTGCCCGGTTATGACCAAGAGGTCTCCACGCATATGGAAGTGGGCCTTGCCATCCTGACCGGAGAAGCGGACNNNTACACGCCGCCTGTTGAGAAAGGAGAAGCATCATGAAAAAAAAGAATCTGTTATTTACCACCCTGTGCGCCGTTGTCCTGTCGCTGGCCTTGACAGTCAGCGGGATCAATCCCGGCCATGCCGCCAAAGCGCAACAGAAGAATGTCATTCTGGCCACCACGACAAGCACCCAGGATTCCGGTCTCTTAGACATCCTGATTCCCATCTTTGAGAAAAAAACCGGTTACTTCGTCAAGACAATCGCCGTCGGTTCCGGTCAGGCTATGGCCATGGGCCA
>PMNM01000149.1:0-1516 GCA_003161855.1 Syntrophaceae bacterium
CCCAGGTGTGGCGATTGGTCGAGTGGACTTCGCGCAAGGTAGTGACCACGACCTTTACCTGCGGGAATCTCGCCGTCACCTTGCCGATCATCGAGAAGAACGCGCTCGAATCCAGCTTGGACTTCTTCTCGACGTCCTGGCCCGAAATTCCCAGGCCCTTCTGCAGATCCTCTTCGTTGCCCACGAGCACGTCCGCATTGGCCACGATGCGGGAAACCACCTCGACCGCCTTTTGTTGGCCTCCCCAGATGTTCCACAGCTTCTCGCGGAAATTGAGATCGAAGCTGCAGATGGCTCCCTGTCGCTTGGCGGCCTTCATGCCCTCGATAATGGTCTCGCCGGTTGTCTCGGACAGCGAGGCGAAGATGCCACCGCTGTGGAACCACCTGATGCCGTTCCTGAAAATGGCCGCCCAATCAAAGTCGCCCGGTTTGAGCTGGGCAGCGGCTTCGTTGCAGCGATTGTAGAACACAACCGGCGCCCGCACGCCCAAGCCGCGATCGCTGTAGACAGTCGCCATGTTGGGACCGTTGACCCCGTTGTGCTTGAAACGCTTGTAGAACGGGGTCACCCCCATGGCGCGAACCCGTTCGTGGATCATGTCGCCGATGGGATAGTCGACCATCGCGGTCGCGATCCCGGTGTTCAAGCGAAAGCAGTCCGCCAGATTCGCGGCGGCGTTGAACTCTCCGCCGCTGACGTGAATCTGGCAGCTGTTCGCCTTGCGCCAGGGCACGATGCCGGGATCCAATCGGTGCACGAGCGCACCAATGGACACGAAATCAAGCCCGCCTGCTGGTGGAATGGTCAAACCGTTGCTCATGTTGAATCTTCGCTCCTTGGCCTATCTATTGGGGAACGGAACCCGTTCCTAGCCCGCTCCATCCTTGAGTCGATACAATACCTGCCCGGCCTCTTCCACGACAAGTGTATCTTCGTCCTTCTTCCAACGTTCGATGTCGATCGCGCCCACATCGCGATAAGAGAGGTTGATGCCCTTGCAGGTTTCCTTGGGAATGCTGGTGGCCAGGGTCACCGTGATGCGCGGGTATTCGGTACCGTTCTCGAACGTTCCAATGCCCTTCACATTGGTAGAATGGGCCAGGATTAGCTTGGATTCATGGGCGAAACGGTCCCACTGCTTCACGAAGTAGTCGCGCACGTGGTAGCCGACGCGCGAGATCTCCTTGCCGTGCATGAACGAGACGGCCTTGACATGCGGCCCGTGGATGATGAGCTCACCTCCGCTTGCCACCACGGGTTCCAGTTTGTACATCGCCTTGCCCGCGACCCAGACATCCTCGTAGATCGGAGGAGTCAGCCCCAACACGCGCTTGTAGGGCCGGTCGAGGTACCTGATATGCAGGCGGGAGGAATAGTCGGCCGCTTGTGCCCACGCCTCTTCCGGCGCGCCGGCGAACAGACAAGCCAATTGATGGTGGTCATCGACGGTGAACGCGAAACAGGTCCGAGGGGTCGAAAGAAACTGGACGGCGCGATTGATCACCCGGCGGGT
>PMNM01000149.1:1571-9663 GCA_003161855.1 Syntrophaceae bacterium
TCCACCACGTCAACCCCCGCGATACCAGGGAAGAAATACTTGTTTCCGCCGGCGAATCCCATCGCCTCATGGGGAACCACTGGCGATACGATCAGAATGTGATCGTATTCCGTAGCCTTGCGGTTGATTGTGATCGGGATGTCTTGGGAAAACAGGCCTTGGGTAAGCTGGGCCACTTCCGCGCCGGGAAGGGTTCCNNTTTGTGGTGTTCGTGGTTGAAGAACCGCACCTTGGGGTACTTCTGGGCGTGCTCGGACGGAGTCAGACCGGTGTGGCGATAGAGCCGATCGGGTTCCATTGCCGCATGGGTGCCGGTTGCCACCAGGTAGTCCAGAACGCGCACGCGAGGCTGGAGCAGATCGGAGAGGACGTGGAAGAAGAGATCGATCGGCGCATGCCGGGTGTGATCGGGGATCAGCACCAGGACCCGCTTGCCGTCGAGCGGAAGATCAGTGACCGCCGCTTCGCAGATGTCTTTCACATCCTTGGCCGTGAGCCGCCGCTCCATCGATCCGTGACCGTACAACTTCGTCATAGTTTTCCCCGCTGTCTATACACCACTGTAGGCAGAGAATCCCCCGTCGATAGGAACGACGATTCCGGTCACGAACTGGGACGCGGGCGACAGCAGCCACAAGGTCGCGCCAACCAAATCCTCGGGCCCGCCAAATCTTGCCATCGGCGTGTGATCGATAATCTTGTGGCCTCGGGCGGTCAGCGCGCCGGTGGCCTTGTCCGTGAGCAAGAAGCGATTCTGATCGGTGAGGAAGAAGCCGGGGGCGATGGCGTTGACGCGGATCTTGTAAGGGGCCAGTTTGACCGCCAGGTTCATGGTCAGCAGATTGATCGCCGCCTTGGTGGAATTGTAAGGCACGGCCGGATGGGCCAATTCGTCCGACCCCCGGAACGCCATGACCGACGAGATGTTGATGATATTCCCGCCACCCTGCTTTTTCATGATGTTGGCGACTTTCTGGGTAAGAATCCAGACGCCGCGCACATTGACGTTAAAGAGCTGGTCCCATTTTTCCAGGGGAAATTCGAGGGTTGGCGCCCCCCAGGTCGCCCCGGCGTTGTTGACCAGAATGTCGATGCGGCCGAATTTATCCATGGCCGCCTTGACCATGCTGTCAATATCCTCGGCCTTGGATACGTCACAGGCAACAGGAAAAACCTTCACACCGGACTCCTTTTCAATCTCCAGGGCGGCCGCCTCCAGGTTCTTCATCTTCCGTGAGGTCAGAATCAGGTCCGCACCCGCTTCTGCGAGGCCGGTGGCGATGAATTTCCCGATGCCACGGCCCCCGCCGGTGACCAGAGCAACCTTCCCGTTGAGTTTAAACAGATCCTGCAATTTCATGGTAACCTCCTGATGTTTCATTGATTCAACCCCATGTCCCACAAACAGGGACGGATCGTGAAGGATTCCCTTCTCCCGCCGGAAACCCGGACCGCAAGCCGGAAGGGCGCCTTCCTGTTCCGGTGGTCCCGATTCGGATATTCTGAAATCCCGCATCTGTCAAGGATATTCATGCGATCAGCAACTATCTCTTGACCGCCCCGCTGATTCCATGCTAACGAGGTTTCCGTAATCTATTTCCTACCTTGATACATCCCGACAGATCAAAGAGCACTCAGGAGGGTGAGGCGATGGAGATGATGGTCAGAAATGAGGAGAAAGCAGCCATAATCGCAGTGACCGGGCGGATGGATGCCGTCTCGGCGCCCCAGTTCGATAAGAGACTGGAAACCCTGATAGCGGAAGGGGCCACGCGCATCATCGTCAACTTCCAAAACCTTGAATATATCAGCAGCGCCGGACTGCAAATCGTCCTGGCCAACGCAAAAAAACTTGAATTTATCGACGGAGAACTCCTGTTGACCAATCTTTCAGGGGCAGTCAAAGAAGTTTTTGAAATTTCCGGATTCGACACGATATTTCAAATATTTGATGACCCGGATGCCGCCCTGGCTTCCCTTTGATGCTCACTGTTCAAGCCTATGTTGACGATTACATTACCCGCCAGTCTATCCAATCTGGGCCAGTTCATTGTCCCCGTCTCGAACTGGCTCAAATCTCAAGGCCTGTCCCGGCAGAAAATCGTTAGAATCGAGCTGGCCCTCGAAGAGGCACTCGTGAACATCAGCCGTTATGCCTATCCGCAGGGACGGGGCGATATCGAAGTGCGATGTCAGCTCCTGGAGGAGAACCGCTACCTCATTGAGATTATCGATTCGGGCATTTTCTTCGATGTCTGTGCCCTGCCGACACCGGAATTGAAAGCCTGTGTTGCCGAACGGGAAGTCGGCGGACTGGGTGTTTATCTNNAGAAGCAAAACCGAAAGTGAGAGTCGAGCGGTACCTGAGGGCTTCCGTCCTGAACGACGTGGTCGAGCTTGAAAAACGGGTCTGGAAGCGTAAGGGATACCGCGAGGTCAACGCGCCCATGCTCTACTTCGAACTGGCCTACCTCACCAATGGTCTGGTGCTGACCGCATTTGATGACGGCGTTTACACACCGGAAGAGCGGGCCGTCATGGCCAGGGAAGATCCCTGGTATGAGGGGGATCACCCCATCGGTTTTCTCGTCTGCTTTGCCGACTTTGATCATAACGGCTCTTTCTGGTATGGCGCGAGGATGGGGGTGGATCAACGTTATCAGGATAAAAACATCGGTGAAGTGCTTGTCAGTCATCTTTACGACTCTGCCAAGGAAAGGCACATCCCCAGAATCCGCTGGACCTATGACCCCCTCCAGTCCCGAAACGGTTACATCTACCTCCGCAGGATGGGGGCCCTGGTCAAGGAAATCGGATTCAATTATTACAGCGCCGTTTTCACCAATGACCAGTTCAACCGGGGCATATCCACGGACCGGTTTGTGGTGGAATGGGATATCGGCTCCGCGCGCGTGACCGAGCGAATGGAAGAAGGCAAGATTCCGGATTTTGATGAGTCGCTGATGACCCCGGACAACATCGTCAATGAGATCGGGCTGGATGAAGAGGGGTTGGAACGGCATGGCGAAAAATGGCTTTTCAGATTGCGGAAGTCGCCCCTGTTTATCGAGATTCCCTACGCCCAGGACCGCCTGCTGCATGCTGACCGTACCAAGGCCCAGGCGCTTCGGGACAAGTGCCGGGGCCTTTTTATGCATTATCTCGCCCGAGGATACGTGGTGAATGATTTTATCCTCCGCAAGTTGCCTGACGGCCGGAGAAGGGCTTATTACCGGCTGGATCAGGACGTTCAATCGCAGACCCTGAACCTTTGAAAAGACAGGATGAAAACGAATAACTGATGGATCGAAAAACAAACCCGCGATTCAGAATCAGAACCAANNGATATCCGGCAGGTCAGCAACTATGTCCTGACCAGCAGCACGTCCGTGGGCAACAGCGCCGCCAACGACAGCGCCAAGGCCCTGGAAGCCCTCGGCGCCGAGATTCTGCGCCAGAAGGCGATTGATGTGGCGCTGCAATGTAAAATTTTCATCAACGCCCATCCCGGCCTGTCCACACCGGACCTTCAGGCCAGTCCGGAATTTCAGAGAATCGCCGTTCAACTGGTCGGCGAAACCGGCTATACCATCATCTATGAAAAACGGACCGGGATCATGCGGTTTCACGTCAATCCCCTTCTCATCAATTTCGACATGCACAACTGGAAAGAAAAACTGCCCGATTTCTGGGCGCTCTTTGAACGTTCTCTAAACGGCACACCGGTCGGCGGCTATTATGACTGGCAGGACCCTGACCGTAAAATCCGCAAAAAGTTCATGTATATCGCACCGGTTGAAGGAACGCGGTTCATGGTGGCTGCCACCACCTATATCGATGAGTTTTCCAGACCGGCCAATCTGACCAAAAATCAGATTGCCGAATCCACGCGGAAGATCAATGAACAGATGAACGAGAGCATCAGCGGCATCCGCAACACCTTCGTGGCTCTTCTGATGGCCATGATCTTCGTGGTGGCCTGTATCTCCTATTTTCTCTCCCAGATGATCACGGACCCCATTGTCGCCCTGATCCGCGGCGTCAAGGCCTTGGGGCGGGGGGATATGGAATACCGGGTCGAGGTCAAAACAGGCGATGAACTCGAATCACTGGCCNNGAAAAAGAAGGCCTTCTCAAGGAACTGGAGATTGCCCGGGGTATTCAGCTGCGGCTCCTGCCCCAGGTGGCGCCAATAATTGACGGAATGGATCTTGCGGCCCATAACGAACCGGCCCGGGAGGTAGGCGGCGATTTTTATGATTTCATTCCGGTCATGGAAGACAACCTGGGTCTGGTGATTGCCGATGTCTCCGGCAAAGGCATGCCCGCCGCCATGTTCATGGGATTATCCCGAACGATCATCCGGGCCAGCGCCACAGGAGATCCGGCGGCAGCCAACGCCATTAAACAGGCGAACGAACTCATCTGCCGGGATTCGACCTCCGGCATGTTCGTGACCCTCTTTTACGCCGTCCTCAACACCCGCTGGAAACGCCTGCAATACGTAAATGCCGGTCATAACCCGCCGCTGCTTTTCCGGAAAGGGTCCGAGGACGTGATCCAGCTGAAAGCAAAAGGAATCGCCCTAGGAGTGGCTCATGATATCGACCTGCAGGAAGCGAGCATCGATCTGATCTCCGGGGATATCCTGGTCCTGTACACGGACGGCATCACGGAAGCCATCAATGATCAGGAGGAGGCCTTTGGCCTGGAAAGACTCATCCGCATCATCCGTTCCCATGGGGAACTGTCGGCAAAAAATCTGATCGACAAGATTCAGGGGGAGGTGATGTCCTTCGCCGGCAACCAGCCCCAATTCGACGATATTACGCTGATGGTGCTGAAAGTTACCTGACCCGTCCCCAACGGCTATAGGGTAATCCGGTCGATCTTCTTCAGGACCCGGCCCGGCAGAACACCCGTATGCTCCTCTTCACGAATCACGATCTGCCCATTGACGATGACATATTCGATCCCCCGGCCGAACTGATGGGGATCGGTCCAGTTGGCGAGATCGATGATGTTATCGAGGTCGAAGACAACGATATCGGCAAAGAATCCTTTCCTGATCTGTCCCCTGCCCCATAATCCGAATTTTCTGGCGGTCAGCGACGTCATTTTTTCGATGGCAATGCCCGGCGGCATGAGGTTTTCGTCGCGGACATACCGTCCCAGCATCCGGGGAAAGGTCCCGTAGGAACGGGGATGCGGCTTGTCCCGCCCCAGCGCTCCATAGGGCGCCAGCGCCCATCCATCGGAACCGATCACCACCAGGGGATGGGCGATAATGCGTTTGAAATTGTCTTCGCTGAGAGAAAAATTGATCATCCAGACCTGGTCTTCCTCAGCGATCAGCAGATCACGGATCAACGCGTAGGGCTCCTTGCCGATCTCCAGCGCGGCCTGATGGATGCTCTTCCCCACCAAGTTCTGATTTTCCTGCGTCAGCACCGAGGAAATGAACACTTTGTCCCAAGAGCCGACTTTCTCCTCCTGGATTTTGACAAACTCCCGGATTTTTCCATCCAGAGCGGGATCTTTCAATCTTGTGAGGTATTCATCCGTGGAGCCCTGCTGAACCCAGCGGGGAATAAAGGTATTCAGAAGGGTCGATGTGGCTGTGTAGGGATAACGGTCGGCCAGGATTTCCATCCCCTGGGCGTTGACCTCCGATATCCTCGACAGGACGGAATGGAGTTTAGACCAATTCCGCGGGTAGGCCAGCTTGAGGTGAGAAATCTGCAGACTCACATTGGCCTCCTGGGCGATCAGGATCGCCTCTTCAACGGATTCGACGAGACAATCCCCTTCATTCCGCATGTGCGTGGCATAGATGCCTCGGTAGGCCGCCACCTCCCGGCAGAGCTCAATAATCTCTTCCGTCCGGGCAAAGCACCCCGGGGTATAAATAAGCCCCGTGGATAATCCCATGGCACCGGCTTCCATACACTCCCGGATCAACCGCTTCATGGCTTCCATCTCCCGATCCGAGGGAGGTCGATCCTCATGACCAAAGACAGCGCTCCGGATACTGCCATGGCCGACCAGGGTGGCATAATTCAGGGCAATACCGCGTTCCTCCAGACGGCGGAAAAATCCGCCGATGTCCTTCCAGTCGATATCCACCCCATACTTTTCCTCCGTGTACTTCTTCTTTTCCTCGAAATTGGCATCACTGAGCGGAAACATGGTAAAACCACAATTCCCGGAAATTTCTGTGGTAACCCCCTGCCGGATTTTACTCTCCGCCTTGGGGTTGACCAGCAACTCAATATCCGTGTGGCTGTGAGGGTCGATAAATCCCGGAGAAACGGACAGACCGGAAGCTTCGATGACGGTTTTCGCCCGGTCCCTGTCCAGANNGCAATCAGGATGTCAACGTCTTTATTCATGGGACCTCCCCTGTCTACCGAAGCACCGCCCAGGCCATGGCATAAAAAATCGCCGGCAGTAAATTGCCTACCCGGATCTGTTTCAAATCAAGAAGATTGATGCCGATGGCCAGGATCAAAACACCACCGGTCGCCGTAACGGCGTCCAGGACAGCGGGACTCTTGAGGAATAGAAGCTGCGAGGCCAAGAGGGTAATCGCCCCCTGCACGACAAGAACGGATAAGGCGGAAAAGGCAACGCCCACGCCGAGCGATGAAGCCAGAGCCACGGAAGCCACCCCGTCGAGAAGGGCTTTTACATAAAGGGTATGGGGCTCCCCCGCCGTCCCGTCCTGGATCGACCCCACGATCATCATCGCACCGGTCAAATAAAGGAGGGAAGAGGAAACAAACCCCTGGACGAAAGTGGATGAATCGGACCGGAAGCGCGCCTTGAGCCTTTCTGCCATTCGTTCCAGCCACTTTTCGATATCGATCAGCTCGCCGGTGACAGCGCCGATGAGCAGGCAACTGATCACCACCACAATCTCTTTACCCGTGAGCGCCATTTGCAGGCCGATCAGAATGACAGACAGCCCGAGGGCCTGCATGACAATGGTTTTGAGCCTTGCGGAAATGTGCTTTCCTACAGAAATGCCAAGGAGGCTACCGGCAAGAATGGCGCCGCTGTTGACAAGGGTTCCCGTCATAGATGATTGCCTTAAACATTTTTTCGGCGGCATTCTATTCAGATGCATAGCCGATTGCAATTATTTTATTACGTTATTACGGTCGGCCAAGTGATAAAAAAATTTTGCCAAAAACAGGCCTCTGGCCTCTACTTTGTCCTGTCGTCATGGATGTACGATAAAGTCAGGATTGAAAGCAAGAATTTATATTTCCCGCTTTATCTTCTTCCCCTGTGAAGCGAAAACCGCCAGAGAATTAAGGATTCAGATCAGGGCAACGGACACGGTGAAAATTTATCCCCTCATGCTGAAATTCTGATTTTGATCAGGATGGTTTTCGCTCTCTGAGGGCCTCTTCTTCAAAATTGCCGGCGAGCGAGGCCTTATCTTGTGTAAAATACATGGGATAGTGTTTCCGGAAGGTGGCCATGATCATCTCATAGGGCAGGTCAGCAAAAAAGCCATGATCATGGACGTATTCCATATGCCGGTTCCCCTTCCGATCGAATTCATGGAAAATCGCATCATGGATGCCATCGAAATCGAGGGGTTTGACACCGAACCGTTCGCAGAGTGACAGGTTGAAGGTGGGCGTGGCTTTCACCCACCGGTTGTCCAGGAACATCTCCGTATATCCGTGATAGATGAAGAGATCCGTCTTCATGATCTGTTTCAACCGCTCGGTTGTCAGATGATTGCGGACCGTGGCGAACCGCAGGCGGCTGGGAATACCCAGGGCTCGCGCGGCGGCGGCGAGAAGCAGCGCCTTTTCTACACAATAACCCGATTTTTTGCCTAACACCACACTGGCCCTGAATTTGTCTTCCGCCAGGTCAATGGTATAGGGATCGTATTTGATCTGATCACGGACGGCGAAGAAGATTCTGACCGCCTGATCGGTTTCGCTCCCGGCATCAGCGGCGGATATCCTCGCAAATTCGATCACCTCCGGATGATCACTGTCGATAAAGGGGGTGGGCTGCAGGTAAATTTCAAGATCCTCAATCATGGATGTAACCATAACGCACCCCT
>PMNM01000149.1:9775-13879 GCA_003161855.1 Syntrophaceae bacterium
CCGGTCCTGACCGGGGGTTATGTCGCCGATCTGATGATCGGTGCCGGTTGCGTGGAGACGGTCCAGTTTCCCCAGATCGTCCTCGATGAATTCGGCCTGGCACCCCATTTCAGAAGAAAAACCGAAAAAGGTGAGCTGAAGCTGCTGGAAACCATCTGACCGGGTCTGCTTCTGGGACTCCAGGCTGGAGTCCATAACTTGCCCTTCATCCCTGTCTTCGGTTTTCTGGGCTCGGATTATATGCGTATCCGGCCGGACCTGAAAATGGTCAAAGACCCCTATACGGGGACTGAATATGTTGTCGTTCCCCCGATTATGCCGGATATCGCTATTATCCACGCTACGAAGGGCGACCGGTTCGGCGGCGTTACAACCCTGAGCGCCCGGAACGACCGGTTGCTGGCCATGGCCTCTCGAAAAACCATTGCCGTCGTCGAAGAGCTGGTCGAACCCGACCAGGTTCTGCCCGGTCTGCATGAAGTCTATGTTGCCCCGGTTCACATTGCGGCCGTCGTGCTGGCGCCGGGCGGGGCTCATCCGACCGGGTGTCCCGGCCGTTACGGGATCGACGAAGCTCATATGAAGGCCTATGTGGCCGCGTCAAAGGATGAAACATCCTTTGCGCGTTATCTGGAAGACTATATCCTCACCCCGAAGGACCATAATCAGTATCTTGAAAAGGTAGGATTCAAACCCGATGGAAGATAAAAACATACAACCGGCCGAACGGATGATCGGGGCGATCTCCCGGCTGCTGAAAAACGGAGAGCGTGTCGCCACGGGAACGCTGTCACCTGTTCCGGCAGCAGGCTGTTTCCTGGCAAAATATACCCATGCACCGGACCTGGATCTGCTCATTTACGGAGACCCGGAAAACCGCCTGTCCGAAGGGTTTCACGAGCTTTTCGGCCTCGCCCAGCAGGGAAAAATCGATGTCTTTTTCCTCTCGGGAATTCAGATCGATCAGCAGGGCAGCATCAATCTCTCCGTGCTCGGCGCTTACGACCAGCCGGCGCTGAGGCTTCCGGGGGGCGCCGGCTCTTCCATGCTTTATGCCATGAGCGGACGGACGATNNTCAATGCCACCGGCTTTGATCACACCGGCACGACACCCTGGCGCAGGGGAAGCCTGAGCCATGTCGTGACGCCGCTGTGTGTGATGATTTTTGACAAGAATCGCAAGCACATCATTCTGGACTATGTCTTTCCCGGCGTTACGGTCGATACCGTCGTCGAAAATACAGGGTTTGATCTCGCCATTGATCGTCGGGACATCCCGACCCTTGATCCTGTGAGCGAAGAAGATCTGCTGATTCTCCGGGGTCCCGTGCAGGCTAAAATGAGGCAGGCTTATCCGCTGTTCGCAAAAACATTGTGGGGCGATCCGTGATTCTTTTTCTTCTCACCTTCTTCCTTGTGTACGGCGGTCTTCACCTCTATGTTTTCAGTAAAATAAAGGGGGCCTTCCCGCTTACTCCCGTCGCCAATATCTGTCTGATGCTCCTGCTGGTTTTCATGCTTCTTGCCCCCCTGCTCATCCGGCTTTCAGAGCGTTATGGTTATGAGTCTTCAGCCGCCCTCCTGTCCTATATCGGATATATCTGGATGGGTATTGTTCTTCTCTTTTTCACAGTTTCCATCCTCTTTGACCTCTATCGTCTGCTGATCTTTACCGGCGCCCATATTTTTAACAAGGACCTCTCTTCCCTGAAGCCTTCACCCCTTTTTCTGTTGATCGTCCCCCTGGTCATTTCCCTCTCTCTCAACGCTTATGGGTACTTTGAGGCAAAAAATATCCGGACGGAGCAGATCACCATCACGACGCCCAAGCTTCCCCGGGAGATCGGCAGGCTCAGAATCGTGCAAATCTCAGACGTCCATGTCGGCCTGATCATCCGGGGGGAACGGCTGAAGAGAATGATGGAAAACGTCAGGAAAGCCGAACCGGACATCCTCGTCTCCACCGGAGATCTGGTGGACGGCCAGATGAATAATCTTTCACAACCCGCAGGTCTTTTAAGAGACATTCATCCCAAATACGGAAAGTTCGCCATCACCGGAAATCATGAGTTTTATGCCGGAATTGACCATGCGCTGGAGTTTCATCGCCGGGCGGGATTTCTGGTTTTACGGGGNNGATGGAAAGCGCTTTGGCCTTTACACAAACGTTCCGGAAAAAACTTTGCTTGCCAATCTTCCTGGAAAGTATTTCACCCTGCTCCTCAAGCACAGACCGATTCTCGACGGGGAAGCTTTCGGTTTATACGATCTGCAGCTTTCCGGGCATACCCACAAAGGACAGATCTATCCATTCAGCNNGGCTCCCGCCTTTATGTGAGCCGGGGCACAGGTACCTGGGGACCGCCGATCCGGTTTCTTTCACCCCCGGAGGTGACGGTGATCGATCTGGTTCATCAGGAGGAAGGAAAAATATGAATCGCCGGGATTTTCTGAAATCGGCCGTGATCACGGGCGCGGCTCTGACGATACCCGCCGGCCTGGATCCCTTTCTCAAAACCATGGATGCGGCAGAAAAAACGGATCTGGTGGTTGTCCGTGGGACACCGCCGGCCAGAATCACCCGGGCTGCCGTTGACAGTCTGGGCGGCATAAAAAGATTCATCTCCAGAGGGGACGTGGTGGTCGTCAAACCGAATATCGGCTGGGACCGGACACCGGAATATGCGGCCAACACCAATCCCGAGGTTGTGGCCACCGTTGTGAAACTCTGTTTTGAAGCGGGTGCGAAAAGGGTCAAGGTTTTTGACCATCCCGTCAGCGATGCGCGCCGTACTTACAAACAGAGTGGCATTGCCGAAGCGGCGACAGCCATGGGCGCGACGGTTAGTTTCATGGATGACCGGAAATTCAAGGACATGCAGATCAAGGGCCTGACTTTGAAATCATGGCCTCTTTACACAGAAGTTTTTGAGGCGGACAAGGTCATTAATCTCCCCATTGCCAAGACACACGGGATTGCGAAACTGACGCTGGGTATGAAAAATTGGATGGGAGTCATGGGCGGCTCACGAGGCCGGATTCACCAGCGCATCGATGAAAGTCTGGTGGACCTGGCGATGTTTATCAAGCCCGTCCTGACGATTCTTGATGCCGTGCGGATTCTGACGGACAACGGACCGCAGGGAGGAAACCTTGCGGACGTGAAGCAACTCAACATGGTCATCGCCGGGACAGATGTCGTAGCGGTCGATGCCTTCGGCACTACCCTCTTCGGCATGAAACCGGCCAGCATGGCTTGTATTCGTCTCGGTCATCAGGCGCGGCTGGGCAGTATGGACCTTACCAAAATGAAAATCAAAAGGATCAATNNCTGATTTTTTTATGGCTCTTCCTGCAAACCGAATCCAAGGGAGCCAATGAACTGGGTTATCCGGTCAAGATTTTTCTCGATGCCGATCCGCTCATCTTCATTACGACAACCCTGTCCGCCCATCAGTTTTATTCCTCTTTCCTGCTTGTGCTCATCGTCATTCTGGCGACAGGTCTTCTGGGCCGAGTCTTCTGCGGCTGGATCTGTCCTTTGGGAACCCTTCACAATATGACCGGTTCCCTGAAGAAACAGCGGCTTTCTGCAAAACCCTATTCCGGGTATCGATGGAAATATTACATCCTCATCTTCCTGCTGGTCTCTTCCGTGTTCACCCTGCAGCTCGTCGGGATCATGGATCCCATTTCCCTGCTGATCCGGTCGCTTTCCCTGGCGGTCTACCCGCTGATCCAGTATGCGACCGCCAGCGTCTTTAACACCCTCTATGCGTGGCATCTCCCCGTGGTGACCGATCTTTCCGAATCGATTTACGCCCTGCTGAAAAAGGGGTTCCTTTCCTTTCAGCAACCCTTCTTTCGGCAGGCGGTTTCCATCGGTCTTCTCTTTTTTGGGATCCTTGCCCTGAATNNGAGTGTATGTTCTGTATGAATTGTGACGACCCCTGTCCTCAAAAGGCCGTCCGTTTCGGGTTTTCCACAACGACGGCCGGGGCAGCCCTTGACCTCGGCAAAAGACGGGTGATCGGCTCCATCTTTTCAGGGATGATTGTCGCATCCCTGTTGAAGGTTACACCGCTGGCCCGTGCGGGCACAGCC
>PMNM01000149.1:13889-14050 GCA_003161855.1 Syntrophaceae bacterium
ATTAAGAAATTAATGCCGGAAGAAAAGGAAAAAACAAAAATCGGCCTGGCCATGATCGACAAGGGACGATGCCTCCCCTACGCCCATGCGACATCCTGTATCGTTTGTGAAGAAGTCTGTCCGACACCCAAAAAGGCGATCTGGTTTGAAGAAGTGCGGGT
>PMNM01000057.1 GCA_003161855.1 Syntrophaceae bacterium
GAAGTGGGGTATGAAAATGTATTTACCATAACCCTGTGGGCTCAACTGAAAATGGCTCTGCTCTTCGGGTTTGCCTTCTTTGTCATCTTTTTCGGGAACCTCTTTGCGACCATGCGACTGACTTCCCGGCTACATGTGATTGATCAAAAAGGCTGGATCCAAATTTCGAAACTGGAAATAGCCACTCGGCCCCTGCAACATTTGATTTTAATCGTGTCTCTTCTTTTCAGCCTCTTTGCGGCCCTAATCGGTTCGAGCCAATGGGAAAATTTTCTGACGTTTCTTAACGTTTCGTCCTTTGGAGTTACCGATCCCCTTTTTCAGCGCGATATCGGCTTCTACGTTTTCCGGATGCCGTTTTTAAATCATCTTTACGCCTGGCTGATGACGGTATTGATATTCACGACCATCTCTACAGCCTTTCTTTATTTTATCCGCCGGGCTTTCCATTTCGCACCGCCACGCACTTTGCAGGCGGCACCTTCCGCCCGTATTCACCTCTCTATTCTTTTAGCTCTCATTTTCTTCGTCGCGATTTTCGGGTTATGGCTTGCACTGAACGAAATCCTGTTTGTCAAACGTGGAGTTGTCTTCGGCCCCGGCTATACCGATGTAACCACCCAGTTATGGGTTTTGAAAGGATTGATGGGGCTTGCTCTTTTATGCGGCGTCGCCTTCCTGGGCTTTGCCTTCAAAATGAGCTGGCGTTACCCTGTAATTGCCGTGCTTTTCTTTGGGGCCTTTTTCGTGATCGGTCGCGGGATCTACCCTTCGATGGTTCAGAGCTTCAAAGTCGTTCCCAATGAAATNNAACCTGACCCGGGAAGACTTAAAACGCAATGACCTGACCATCAAAAACATCCGCCTGTGGAACCATGCCCCACTTCTGCAGACATATAGCCAGCTGCAGGAAATCCGCACTTATTACAAGTTCGGCGGCGTGGATAACGACCGCTACCAGATAGGCGGGGAGTACCGCCAAGTAATGCTCTCCCCGCGGGAACTCTCCTATGCGTCGCTGTCCTCGCGTTCCTGGGTCAATGAGCATATTGAATACACCCACGGCTACGGAGCCGTCCTGAGTCCGGTAAACCGTGTTTCGAAGGAAGGGCTCCCGGAATTTTTCATCAAGGATATTCCGCCTGCTTCCACGATCAATATCAAGATTTCCCGCCCCGAGATTTACTACGGCGAGAATTCCAATGACTACGTCTTCGTGCGCACAAATCGGCCGGAATTCGACTATCCTGTGGGAAACAAGAACGTTTACTCCCGGTATGAAGGCAAGGGCGGCGTTCCTCTGTCTTTTCTGAGAAAACTGCTTTTTGCCGTTCGCTTTGGTTCCCTCACCATGCTCCTTTCCGATGATATTACCCCCTCAAGCAGGATTATGTACTATCGTCAGATAAAGGATCGGGTTGCGCAGATTGTTCCCTTTGCGGCGCTGGACAGTGATCCCTATTTAGTGATTTCTCCTGAAGGAAGGCTTTTGTGGTTTTTGGACGGATATACTATGACCCCCTGGTTTCCCTATTCGGAACCGACGCCCTCAATGGGCAATTACATCCGTAATTCTTTCAAGGCCGTTGTGGATGCTTATGACGGATCGATACAGCTTTACATCAGTGACGAAAAGGATCCCATAATTCAAACTTATGCCCGGATTTTTCCGGGGGTATTCAAGAAACTGGGAGATATGCAGCCTGAGCTTCAGAAACACATCCGCTATCCGTCGAAAATGCTTTCCATCCAGGCCAAGATGTACAGAGCTTATCACATGCAGGATGCCCAGGTCTTTTACAACAAGGAAGATCTCTGGGCCACTCCGGCAGGTCCTGTCCAAGGCGTCGATCAGGAGATGGAACCATACTATACAATCATGAAACTGCCCGAAGAGAAGAAAGAGGAATTTATCCTCCTGCTACCCTTTACACCCAGCAAGAAGGATAACATGTCCGCCTGGATGGGCGCCCGTTGCGATGCGCCCAACTACGGGAAAGTTATTGTCTATCTTTTTTCGAAGGACAAGCTTGTCTACGGCCCGCAGCAAATCGAGGCCCGGATTAACCAGGATACAACAATATCGAAAGAGCTTTCTTTATGGAATCAGCGTGGTTCGCAGGTCATCCGGGGAAGCCTTCTGGCCATTCCCATCGAGAAATCCATCCTCTATGTCGAATCGCTATACCTTGCCGCCGAAAAAGGACAGCTTCCGGAACTCAAGCGTGTAATTCTGGCTTACGGAAACTCCATTGTCATGGAGGAAAATCTGGAACTGGCCTTGCAGCAGCTGTTCGGTGGGGAAATGATGCGGGAAAAGGAAATCAGCAAGACCGCCGCAGCAATGCCCGTCCGGGAAAATACCGACCGGCAGCTGGCCCTGGAAGCGCTCTCCCATTACCGGAAGGCGCTGGACTTTCTGCACAAAGGGGATTGGGGAGCCTATGGCGAAGAGCTCCGCAAAATGGACGACATACTACGATCCTTCGAGAGCAGAAAAAGGGCCGCATAATAATCTGTCTGCATCCCGACTTGGGTATTAAAGCAGTCATTGAAAAGATCGAGAAACCAATCTATTAGAACTTGGACAGATCTTATATCCGCGTTTCTCAACGGACTCGAACCGGTAGCTAAAGTTTTTACAACTGTACGTCCTCTGGAGCCATTCTAGCAGAAAAGCCNNCAACAATGTATTGATAGTTACTGATAACCCAATGTCCATTATATTTCTTGAAGCATTTATCGACCTTGTCCGTTTCCCAGGCTTCCTTGACTCTTTGTCCAGATAAGAACAGAAGGAAAGCTCGAAGAGGTCATTCATTGGATTAATTTCCATTACCACCGATTTCCCCTTGTTTTCCTCAATGATCTTTTCAAATCCCGAGGCGCTTCAGGTTTTTAAGTGTCGGGCCGGCGGTGAGAGGATCGTAGCCTCTGATGCGGTAATATTTTTTGACCATCGGCTCGATGGGCACCACGGAATCCACGGGGTACTTGGTAACGGCCTCCTTCGTGAAGCGGTCGGGCAGGGTATCCTCGGAAGGTTTCTGGCCCATCTGCACGTTCATGTAGCGCTCCAGCTTGTTAATGCGCTCGCCCGCTTTCTTAAACTGCCACTGGTTCATGGGAATGCCCGTGATCGCGGAAAAGAAGTCGGAGTAAACGCTCCAGTTCATCAACATCTGCGACATTTTGGGGTTCACAATGGTTGCAACGTTCAGCACCGCCAGGGGGAGGTACTTCGGTNNAAGACAACCCAGGAGGCCTTGCCAAGGGAAGTCCGAGGCGGCATGAAACCCATGAGCACCTCAAGACCAACAAGATACGATCCAAGGTGGCAACCGCCTTTGTTGTGCACTGCATAAGAAAGCCCGTGTCCCCAACATCTCCTGGGATCATAGGCCGCGATCTCCAATCCTTTGGTATGAATGGCGAAATTCGTACCGCCGTACTTTTCGCTTAAGCGCTTCGATCCGTCCGCCAACTCCGCGCCTTCACCCCGCCTATAGGCTATGTCCTCGAGGATGCGGGCAATGTTGTCATGATTCTCAAAGGAGAGTTCGGTTTTGCGCATACCCTTTTCACCTGCCTCCATCGCCCAGGCCATGGTGCCACCCGCGGNNGCAGATGGCAATTTTGTCCGTATCATAATTTTCTATATTGCTGCCAAAGAGTCCAGTGGTCTCGTACTCCGGGATCTGCCGTATCTTTCCATCAGGATACATGCCCTTATGTCCGCAGAGCACCGAACAGTAACGGCAGGTGGAGTGCCTAGTCTGGTACTTTTCAGCCATTACCTCGCCGGTGATGGCCTCGGTATTGGGATTATAGCGGTCCCGGAAATTCCGTACCGGGGTGAATCCGCTTTTGATGCCGAAACGCGTGTTCATGTTGGTGCCGAAGGCCTTATAACCCTTGGTGAAGGGGTTACGCATGATGTGTAGTTTGGCCTTCTTCAAGGTCTTATCAAATTTCTTTTGATCTACAGGAATGCAGCGGTATTCCTTGCCGCGGGCCACAATGGCCTTGAGGTTCTTGGCACCCATAACTGCTCCCACGCCCCCGCGACCGGCAAAGCGGTGGCCGGAGCAGATGTTGGCATAGAGCACCTTATTTTCACCTGCGGGACCGATCACTGCAGCCGCTTCCTTCGGACCCAGGTCGAGTTTTTTTTGTGTATCGTGGGTCTTGGCGCCCCAGAGTTCTCCTGCTTCCTCGAATATGACNNGCCGTCCCACCCGGCGGTCTTGCATGCCTCGCCGAAGGGCCCTCCGCATGAAGAAGCCACCATGTACCCGGTCAGCGGCGATTTGGTAATGACCTCAAATCGTGCCGAGCAGGGAGCACCGGTCGTGAGGAGCACGCCGTTGGCAAAGATCAGCAGATTATCCGGCCCCAGTGGTTCGACGTCACGGAGTTTATTTTTCAGTTTGTCATAGAATATCTTAAGACCCAGGCCTTTGCCACCCAGAAACTTCTCCAGATCGTCAGAAGTTGCCTCGTGTACTTTCCAGGTTTTGTCGGTCAGATTAATGTCGAGGTATTTGTTGCTGGTTCCCAGAATCTCTTTCATTTTGCACCCTCCATGATGATTGCGTCGAAGAAGCAGTTATCTTTGCACCAGCCGCAGGAGACGCATTTGCCGGGCTGGACGAGCACCGCCCAGTTCTTTGCCAAAGGAAGCCGCTCATCGGCCATAGCGAGGGCGGAAGTCGGACAAACTGCCACGCAGTTTTCACAGGCTGAGCAGTGCTTAGTGTCGATAACCGGCTTCGGCCAGTACGCTTTTTTCATCTTCGCAACGACAGCTCCCTTGTCATCGCGTACCGCAGATTCAGGGCATATCCTGCCGCAGCTGCCGCATTCAATGCAGAAGGATGCGTTGATCAGATGCTGCTCCTTTTTGTCACCCGAGATGGCTTCCTCTGGGCACATTTTTATACAAGCTCCGCAGCCGTTACACAATTCAGATATAGAGTAACTCATTAAAACCTCCTTTGTCCATTGAACAAATTTCACTTACAGTAACGTTATTTCCTTAAAATGTCGGTTCGACTAATCTAACAAAATACCTGTACCATATGTTAAGTTAGAGT
>PMNM01000079.1:0-6819 GCA_003161855.1 Syntrophaceae bacterium
TTTTTTCTCACCCTTATCTCTGGTTTCCGTCATGAACAGGATTTCTGATTCCTGGAGGAACCGCAAGGCACTCTGGAAATTCGATTGAGACAGGGCCTCTGACCGGCGTATTTCTCCCTTTCGGTACATCTTCGCACCAAGGCCTTGGATTTTCTTCATTAAATCTTTCTCCGTGCGGGGCTCTTTCCTCAGGTAAGAACAACCCCGGATCACTACCCAGTAGGATTCAATATAACTGCTGATGAGACCGGCAAAGGGTTTCAGATGGGTTCGTCCTTTACCCTTCACCTCGATCCAGGCCTGCTCGTTACGCTCCTCACCCATAATCATCCCCTGGGTATGCAAATAGGAAAGAACATCATTGACCTCGTCCAGATCATCCCGCTCCTCATCAAAGATAAACTCATGCCGGAACAGTTTCTTGAAACACCGGTAATCGTCCATGATCTGATTGAGCGAAATCATATCGTTGTCATTCGAAAGAATGGATGTGGCCACAAAGCCGATGGGAAGGAAATAATGAAGAATGTTGTTCTTATAGTACTCTAAATTCATCCGTTTTTCGTCTTCCAGAGAGTACACCACTTCTTCAAATTCATCTTCTTCATCCTCTTCGGTACCCATTTTGGAAATAAGGCCGGCCTGATCGAACAGGCCCAGGGCGTCCCCGATCGCCTTTTTCTTGTTGCCCAGCGTGGCGGCCAAACGAACCTGGCGATGGGCAAGATAATCATAAAAGCCGCTCAGCACATCCGTCAGATCATCCAGAGACATCCCCCGTCGATCATGGCTGAGGAGGCCAGCCGAAATCAGGGCAAAGGGCGTCACGACGGAAACCTTGCTGATTTCCAGCACAATTTCATATCCGATCTTGCGGTACAGGCTCTGTCGCTCTTCGAGCGTCATCTCTTCGAAAGTTCTCTCCTGGGCACTCAGATAGGCCTTCATCTGAATGGGATCACCGATATTCACGTAAACACGGCCGTAACGCTTTCGGAGGACTTTTGAGCTTTTAATCAAGTCCACCGTTTTCTCCTTGGCCTTGGGCGCACCGCCCAGTTCCCGGAGATAGGATTTCTCCTCAATCACCCGGTCATACCCGATATAGACGGGAATCAAAGCCAGATCGTCGCAGGCTCCTTCCTTGTAAGCCTGGATGATCATGGACAGCAGGCCATACTTGGGCATGACCATTTTACCGGTGCGGCTCCTTCCTCCTTCGATGAAAAATTCCAGGGGAAGACCCTCTTTCAAGAGCACTTTCAGATACTTGGCAAAGACCTCACCGTATAGGGGATTACCCTTGAAACTCCGGCGCATGAAAAAGGCACCTGATTTCCGAAAGATGTAACCCAAGGGAAAGAAGGACAGGTTGGTACCAGCCGCAATAAAGGGCATCTGGATGTTATGTTTGTAAAAGACATAGGAAAGCAGGAGATAGTCAATATGACTGCGGTGACAGGGGATAATGACAAAAGGCATTTTTTTAGAAATATTCCGTATTTTTACCATTCCCTCCTGATCCACCACCACACCGTCATAGATATTGTTCCACAGCCAGGTGAGGAGCTTATCCCATATCTCGATGAACATTTCGTTGTAATCAGAGGCAATTTCACGAAGGTAGCGCCTGGCGTCTTTTATGATGCCCGGATAACTCGTTTTTCCATTGGCCGCCATATCTTCCATGAAGCGGATGAGGTCCTTGTCATTGAGGACCATCCCGATGAGTTCATCCCGGGATTTCAGAACAGGTCCCACAATGGTCGTTTTCTCATCATCGATGCGGTCAATCAATTCCCCCCGCAGACGCTGCACCATCTCCCCGGGATAGAGGCTTTTATTTTCTTCCATGAAATCAGCAAGATTGATGGCTTCCGCAGAGATCACGATGGCTTTATTGGCATAACGGAGGAAGGTGATAACCCGCTGCAGGGCGTTCGTGTGGTCCGTCTGCCCGAACAGGATATTGACCAGATTCTCCTCTTCCTTATCCCGCCTGCGTCCATAGGTTACGAGCTCGGGAACTATATAAACAGGAACCTCCATATTTTTCTGGGCATCTAACAGTTGCATAATGGCATCATCGGAATATTTGTCTTCGATGAATTCCGAGCCGCCCAGGTTGATGATGGCGCTTTTTTTCTCCAGGACGATCCTTTTCAGATAGCCGGCTTTATAAGGACTCAGGATGGTTCTTTTGAAAATGAGCTTACCCAGAAAGGACAGGATGACCTTAAGGGCCTTGGTAAAAGGCTGCCAGAAGATCATGTTCACGCNNAAGCTGTTAAGCTGGCTTTTCTGCTTGAGGGCATAAACAACGACACCTGTCTCCGCGAGCTTTTTCAACGGTTCGACATAATGATCGGCAAGCTGGACCTTGGATAAAACCTTTTCAACCAGCCAATAGACAGGAAAATTATCCTGTTGATAGAGACATCCCGCGTAGTACTCCCCTTTATCTTTCATCCATGCGTTCAGGCCTGACAGGATTGACATGATGCTGATCCGCCTTAATGTTCGTTGTTTGGAAATTCTTCCGGGAAACGCTCCTGCATGGTTTTTTCCACCCATGCCCGAATCTCGATCGCCGACGAAAGGGTCATGACTTTCTTCAACAGCGCCTTGGACTCTTTCAGCGTTGCCCCCCGGATGATCTTCTTGACCCGGGGAATGGCCAGGGGATTCATACTGAGTTCATCCAGTTCGAGTCCCAGCAGGACCATCGTATAGGCCGCCTCTCCCGCCATTTCCCCGCACATGGCCACACGGATACCTGCATCATGGCCGGTTTTCACGACATGCCTGATTAACCTCAGAACGGCGGGGTGAAGCGGTTCATATAAATAGGTAACCCGATCATTCACCCGGTCAATGGCCAGGGCATACTGAATCAGATCGTTGGTTCCGATACTGAAAAAATCTACTTCCCTGGCCAGTTGATCGGCAATGATTACGGCAGAGGGCACCTCAATCATCACCCCGATTTCAATATCCTCACCCACAGGGATTCCCTGTGAAATGAGTTCGTCTGTCACCTCATAAAAAATCTTTTTTGCCTTTTGAATTTCCTCAATCCCGGAGATCATGGGAAACAGAATTCTGGTTTTGCCATAAGCGCTGGCACGGATGATGGCCCTCAACTGAACCTTGAACAGGTCGACCTCCTTAAGACAAAAACGGATCGCCCGCAGGCCCATCTGTGGGTTCATCTCCTTGGCCAGTTTCGGATCCGAAAGGAACTTGTCACCGCCGAGATCAAAGGTCCGAATCGTTGACCAGTTCAGTTTTTCCGTTTCCACCACCCGTTTGTAAATAGAGAAGTGATCTTCCTCAGTCGGCAGTTGCTCCCGGTTGATATAAATAAATTCGGTTCTGTAAAGCCCGATCCCATCTGCACCATGGCTGATGACAGAGGGAATCTCCTCGATGAATTCAATATTTCCTCCTATTTCTACGTGATGGCTGTCCCTGGTGACGGCAGGAAGAACGGCATCTATCAAGGACATCTCCCGCGTTTCTTCATAATGTCTCTTTTTGACTTCATACCGTCTAACGATCTCCGGATCCGGATTAACAATGACCAGCCCGGCGGAACCGTCAATGATGATCAAATCGTTGGTCCGAACCCGGCGGGTGATGTTCTCCAACCCAACGACTGCCGGGATCTCGATGGAGCGGGCTACAATCGCCGTATGAGAGGTTTTCCCGCCGATGTCCGTCGCGAATCCCTGTACCTTTTCAATTTTCATCTGCGCCGTATCTGCCGGTGACAGATCCGCGGAAATGATGATGACCCCCTCCCCCATCTGTGGAATCACATCCTGCTTCTCGCCGCCAAGATTTCTCAGGATCATCTGCCCCACATAGCGGATGTCGCTGAAACGCCCTTTGAGGTATTCATCTTCAACCTTGTCAAAAATCTGCCTGTACCTGTCAATGGTCATACGGACCGCCCATTCGGCATTGACACACATCTTTTTGATAGACCGGATTGTCCGGTTGATGAAATTCCGATCTTTAAGAATCATAATGTGAACATCAATAATATAAAGCGTTTCCATCACCTTCAGATTGCTTAATTTTTTCTTGATTTCCAGCAGCTGCTTTTCCGATTCCCGCAACGCCGTTCGGAAACGCTCAATTTCCGGGGGTATCAAACTACAATCATTCAGCTTATAAAAAGAAATCTGGGCATCGAGACGGTCAAAGATATAGGCCTTCCCGATTACGATGCCGGGAGAAACGGCGATGCCTTTCAAAACGAACGTTTTTTTCACCGGGTCAGTCATTCACAGGGATCCTCTGTAAATCTGAATCATTTCAATCCTCACCAAACTTGTCTCCGATTAACCGGCCCAGCGCGTCCATGGCCTCAGGGGCATCGATGCCTTCCGTCCTGACAATCAAATGGCTCCCTTTGGGACATGCCAGGGTCAAGATACCCAGCAGGCTTTTGCCGTTGACTTCCTGGCCGTCTTTTTCAAAATAAATTCGGGATTTAAATTTCGTTGCAACCCGAACGAGCTTGGCGGCAACACGCGCATGCAGGCCCAGTTTATTTTTTATTTCGAAGGTTTTAATCAACTCCATATCACAAGGAAACCAGGGTAAATAGAGCCATCATTCCATATAAAAGCCCGATCGGGGAAACTCCTTTTTTTATTATCCAGAAACAGAGGAGAATGGCCGTCAAGGCAAAGGCACTCGTTATGATTTCAGGGGTGCCGCTCAGTGCATGACCTGCCCTTTGCGTTACCAGGGCTGCCAGGATCCCCAGCATGACAAGAGACAACCAACGGACTTTCCCTGCCAGTCCAGGCAAATTCATAGCGCTGACAAAATGAATCCCCTCCGTGCCCCTGCGGTATCCCTCTATGAATCCCTTCATCCGGACCCAGAAATGCAGGGGGTTATATATCAGGAGAAACAGGATGGGCGCCAGAATGATCCCCTCAATGGCCAGAATAACGGCTGCGATCACCGAGAAGGGCCGCCAAGCCCCCCAGAAAAAGGTATCGCCAATGGCTGCATAGGGACCCATGAGGGCATTTTTCACCTCGATGATATCCTGACCGCCATGACTGTCTTCTGCAGTCTCTTCTAACTTCACCACCGATCCGATCACCGGACCGGAAAGGTAGGGATGGGTATTAAAACCCTGCAGATGCCTGACCAGCATCCGGGAAACCCGGCCTTCATCCCCGCGACATTTCCTTATCAGAGGGATCATGGCAAAGGCAAAACCCAAATTTTGCATCCGCCAGAAATTAAATGATGACTGGATAAGGAGAGATCTTAGGAATATCCTGATCAGACAGGATGTCCTCATGACGGTTGATATCCCATTTTTAATGCCAAGCTTCTCACAATCTTAAGCAGCACTTTATGGCACTGCCTAACATAAACAACCTATGAAGTCAATCTATTCAAATGCTTATTATCCTAATCGTTCCGGCAGACCCGGCTTTTCCGGACCCTCCGGGAAGTTTGACAATGGGCAGGCCTTGTGTTAGGCAAAACGCCTAAAACAAAAGAGCTTCTTAAAAAGGCCGGGACAGCAAATGTCAAAGTGTCTTTTCAATGAAAAGTTGTGGGGCTGGATCGTGCTCTCCAGGCCTTCCTTTCACACCGTGGGAATCCTTCCCTTCATTCTTGGAACCGTCCTGGCGTGGAAACTGAGCGGCACTTTCCAGATAACCATTCTTACCCTGGGCATTCTGGCGGTGATCCTCATCATGCTTTCCACATACCATGCCGGCGAATACTATGATTATGAGGGGGATGTCATCTCCCAGCGCCTCTTCAGAAACCGTTTCGCCGGGGGGACAGGCGTTATGCAGTCAGGCATCCTCTCAAGGCAGGTTCCCTTCTGGACCAGCCTTATCAGTCTGCTGATGGCAGGCATNNGCTTTTCCCGGCTTTTATTATTCGACCCCGCCCATCCGTCTGGTGAAAAGGGGATGGGGGGAGGTCTTGATCGGTTTCTGTTATGGCTGGCTGCCCATGGCCTCAGCCTTTTACATCCAGACGGGCCATGTCGCCCCTGTCATTCACTGGATCAGCATCCCCATCGGTCTGAGCATTTTCAACGTGATTTTATTGAACGAATTTTCAGATTATTTCGCAGACATGGCGGTGGGCAAACGAAATCTGCTGGTCCGCATCGGCAAGAAAAGGGGGGCCTGGCTATATATCCTGACGGCCATCCTGAGCTGGATCAGTCTGTTCTTTTCTCTGACCAGAGGCGTTGACTGGAAAGCTTTTTATCTCTTCATACCCGTCATCCTGGTTTCAGCCTATCTTGTGGTCATGATCATGAGGAAGAAATATGAAGACGGACGGGCCCTTGAACGGCTCTGCGGCATCAACATTGCCGTCAATCTCGGCATCACGGCGGCTTATATCCTGGCCTATCTTTTTGCCGGGGCCATTATTTCTTGATGTCTTCTACTGCCTTATCGACTTTCTTGCCGGCGCGCTCCATCGGGCCTTCTTTCGGGCAGCCCGATAGCCCCACAATCAGGGCGATCATTGCCAACACGGCGATGATACTCTTACCATTCTTCATCATTTGTATCTCCTTTTGCGAATGGATGAACATGCCTTAAATCCTGATCACAGCGCGGAGAATATAGAATTGTGCAGTGATTCACAATCAGGAATATCCTGATTTATGGCTTCGAAANNCTGATATTCAGGTCATGAGCGATTTCCTTAACCGATTTACCCTCAGCCAACCTCTGGAGGACGTCCCGTTCGCGGGTGGTGAGAACTGAGAATGCAGAGAGATCTTCCCGGGAAGCCATCTGGACGTAG
>PMNM01000079.1:6893-10383 GCA_003161855.1 Syntrophaceae bacterium
GCCAATTGCAGCGCCACCAAACCGTTTTGGGCCTCACCCAGAATTTCCATGTCCGGCTGCTTCTCAAGGATGGACCTCAGACCGGCCCTCATGATTTTGTGATCGTCTGCCAACAGAATTTTAGTCTTCAATCTTTGTTTCATTTCCTTCATACTCCCAATCCGTTATCGCACCTGGTCTTTATAGGAGAATTCAAATAGTCGAGGGAGAGATCGGTACAAGGATACTGACCTTGGTGCCGTTTCCGTGGCTCGATTTGATGTCAAAATACCCGTCGATAAGCTTCAGGCGCTCCCGAATACTGAAAAGTCCGTAACCGGCCGGGCTTTTCCTGTATTCGGTCGTTTTCGACACATCAAATCCGATCCCGTCATCCTCCACATTAATCATAATATTATCTCCGGTCTTTCTAATAAATACCAGGGTTTCTTTCGCCTGAGCATGTTTGGCCACGTTCGTCAACAATTCACGTACGATTTGAAATAAAAGTATCTTTAATTTCTGGCTGATCGGCGCAAGCAGGTCATCAGTGTCAAGCCGGAAATGGATGTCTCTTCTCGAGAGGACTTGCTCTCCGAGCCATTCGATAGCATGCTCGAGACCCAACTCGTAAAGAACCGGCGGGCTGAGTTCGAATGTCAGTGATCGGGTATACTGGATGGTTTCATTGATGATATTTGTTAATTCATTGATCGGCTGAAATAAAGGAGAGGAAGGGGCATCTTTTTCAATCTCGTTGAGCTTGATCTTGCAATAGGCCAGGTTTTGGCCCACATGGTCATGGAGTTCTACGGCGATGCGCCTTCTTTCCTTCTCTTCGGCCAGTGTCAACTCCAGCGTTAGAGACCGGAGATTATCCTGTAGTGTCCGAAGTTTGATTTCCGTCTGTTTGCGAAGGGCAATATCCCGTGCGATCCCTGCTGTTCCTATGATTTTACCGTTCTCATCATAGACCGGCGTCTTGGTGGTTTCCATCCATGTGTATTGTTTGTCTTTATCAATCAGTTGCTCTTCAATCTGTTTTCTTAGCCCGGTCTGCATAACCTCCCTGTCATCCAGCCAATATTGTTCAGCCAGATCTTTCGGCCAGATATCAAAGTCCGTTTTGCCGACCAACTCCTCCATTTTCATGCCACATGCGCTTTTATAAGCTTCGTTCACAATAATATACCGGCCTTCTGTGTCTTTCAGCCAGGTTCTGTCGGGAATATTATCCAGGATTGCCTTCTGATGGATCCGGGTTTTATGGAGGGCGTTCTCTATCTGTTTGCGCTCGGTGATGTCCAGAATGACACCGATCAATCCCCCCGGTGTTCCATTTTCATTAAANNTTGTCAAACAGGGTAGCTTCCATTTCATAATATTTTTTGGCAAGAAGATCTGGGGTTATGTCATGGATGGATTTTCCGACAATCTCATCCTTTGTTAAGCCGATATATCTTTCAAACTCACGATTACACCCCAGATACCGTCCCTGCATGTCCTTGTAGAAAATAGGGACGGGAATGGCATCAATCAACACTTGAAGAAAATGTTCCAACTTTTCCTCTTTTTGCTTCACCGGTACGTTCTCTCTGATCCTTGCTCTTACCCTGCCTTGATGATCCGAAGTCGGAATCAATGATTCAATAAAATAACGGTCTAAATGCCTCTTGACGGCTATTATACTTAAAAATAAATGTAAAATTCAAGATAAATTATTGCCTGCCCAGAACAGGTCTTCTCTTATAAATCCGATGGATCCATCATCATTTTCGAAGCCCGTTATCAGGTTTTTCGAAGCCATAAATCAGGATTATCCTGATTGCGAATCATAATCAATATCCTGTATTCGAGGATAACCATAATTTTATTATATAAACGTGAAGTTACCCCGGAAGGGATTAAGAAGAACGTCTCGATTCATACGCTGAGGGTGGTGCACATAGATACCAAATTCAATAGCGGAATTAAAAGTGAAACGGAACAAGGGACGATAAGTAAATGGATGCGAGTCCGAATTTAACACCACTAATGGATATGAAACCATGCAAAAATTGAATTTGAACGATCTGCTCGTGAATAAGATGGCAAAGATCGTGGAGCGCCTCGTCGGGAATGGAATTCTGATCAATTTTATTCTCGGGCAGGACATCAGGGATGTCGAAGCTGATGAGAATGACATAGAACAACTGATTCTTAACATCGCCATAAAGGCCAGACATGAAATTAAAAAAGGTGGAAATCTAATCATATCAACTAAAAACGTCAGCGTTAACCACGCTAAAGAGCGAAACGCTTCTCAAATGGCGCCGGATTTTTATGTGAACATTTCATTTTTTTATAACATGGACGGAAACTTTAGAGACGGAGAAAATGCGGATATTTCTTTATCCAGGGCAACCAAAGCAAATGAAATCAAGACCATGCTTCTCAAAGTTTACGAAATCGTGGAGCGGTTTGACGGCTACATGAACATCCACCATAGTCATGGAAAAAACTTGACCTTAAACGTTCTCGTACCCGTCTACCCCAATTTACGCAAGAATCTTCATGGCACATGAAACGATCGCCCGATTCCCGCGAACGTTGAGAAGCCTTAGGATGATAAAACCGTTGCAACGGCATCATCATGGAAAGCAAGTGAGACCATCTATACAAGGAAGACAGATGGGGGCATAGTGAATGAAGATGGTATGGCGGTGTGGGAGTGCTGTTTTCCCCGCGAAAAGTAAATGGAATAACCAAACCAGCACCCCAACCGATTTTTGAGCTGATGAAATGCAGTTGGAAGATGGACTAACGGAGTGGGCGAGGCACGGGGAAAAACCAAATAACAAGGATCGACGATTGGATGAACGGAATGGAGAATACACGTATGAATTCAAAAAATATGATGAAAGAGATGGTTGATTTCAACAAGATGGCTTTCGACAATTTGTTCAATGCCATGAATATCCTGCAGGATCAGATGGAAAAGATCGTCAGCATGTATCCGGAAAAGGCCCCTTGGTTCCCGGAGGAAGGCAAGAAGCTTATCACGGATTGGGTAAAGGACTATAAGAAGGGCCGGGACGATTTCAAGGCCATTGTAGATGACAACTACAAGAAAGCGGAGCAATTTTTCGCTAAAAATGCCGCAAAGTAATGATGAGCCTGTGCGGTCTCCGGGATGTAAGAAGTCGATAAGGTTGGCGATGCGATGGTTATGGTAAATGAGATAATCATCGCATCTTCAGGACTTTTTACAGAGCTGGTATCGGTCCCGTCCTGTTTGCTTGGCCTGATACATGGCGATATCGGCATTTTTCAGGAGGATACCTTCATCTGTTCCATCATTGGGATAGATGGCGATGCCGATACTCGTCGTCACAACGAGTTGATGGGTGTCAATAAGAAAGGGCTTACGAAAACTGTCAACAATCTTCTGTACAACCTGGATCGCATCTTCTATTACTTCCAGGTCAGGAAGGATCAGCACAAACTCGTCGCCACCGAAGCGCGCAACGGT
>PMNM01000079.1:10404-11305 GCA_003161855.1 Syntrophaceae bacterium
CTGCTGGATCTTTTCCGCGCTGACCTGCAAGTTGACATTGGCCTGCTGCAGTTGTTTATTCGTGTCCTCCTGAATCTCGAGCAAATGCTGTGTTTCGAGATGAACTAAATTCTTGAGCCGATGCTGTGTTTCTCGATAGATCAAATGGGAGAACAAAATTGCAAACAGCAGCATAAGCAGGCTGATGGTAGCGATGACGATAAACAGGTGGCGCATGTTCGATTGAAACTCTGCTTCGTACCGGGACAAAGCGTCTTCCTCTAGCTGGATGAAGCTATTCTTCTCGGCACGAATCGAATCCATCAACTGCTTGCCTTTACCACTGCCTACAGCCGCCAGTACGACAGTCATGTCATGGTTGCGGCGCAACTCAATAACATGCTGCATTTCCGCCAATTTGGCAACTATCAATGGAGCCATTGCATCCAGGTGTTTGTGGGCAGCACTGCTTAAGGTAAGTTGACGCAACTCTTCCAGATGGCCACTGATGCTGTTACGCACCGCCAAATACGGTTCCAGAAAGGCCTCGTCACCGGTCAGCAAATAGCCGCGCTGACCGGTCTCGGCATCTCTCAATTCAGACAGCAAATTTTCCGCACGATTTATTATAAGGTAGGTATGCTTCCGCGCCTCGGCTGCTTCCTTGATTTGGCTGAAAGCCCATAACGGTACCACCACCATCGCAATCAGTAGCGCCACTCCAGCAAGCGAAGCAACAATTTTATAAGTATTTTTCATGGAAAATTTACCCGCTTGTGCAAGCAAGCATGGCTTTTATCTTGTGCTCAAAGCTGACCTTATGGCTTGACCAACTTCCGGGATACACAGTCCTTATTTTCTTTCATCGTCCACATGTCCTCCCCCCCTGTCATGGTCATGCCCTTCACCCCTGTCATATCCT
>PMNM01000155.1 GCA_003161855.1 Syntrophaceae bacterium
TTGAAGACAACCCGTGAATCGGTCATGGCCGATTTGGGTCAATCCGTTTTTGAGACGCGAAAAACCACGTTTTCTCCGGACGGGTTAATTTTATCCGGCGGAGCTGTGCCGCTCCGGGAGACGCCAAGCTATCGGGAGGGGCATTTTCAGATTCAGGATGAGGCCTCTCAGTTAATTACTTGTCTGGTCGATCCGAAGCCGGGGATGACTGTTCTGGACGCCTGCGCCGGTGCGGGGATTAAAACCTCGCATCTTGCCGAGCGGATGCAGAACCGGGGCCGCATTCTGGCTCTTGATCGCAGCGGGCAGAAGCTGAAAGCCCTGCGGGTGAATATGAAGCGGTTGGGGATTACAATGGTGGAGACATCCATTAAAGACGTTTCGGAAGACCCGGATGACGCGTTGCCGGGGGATTTTGACCGGGTTCTGGTCGATGTGCCCTGCTCGGGGCTGGGAACCCTTCGGCGCAATCCGGAAATCAAATGGCGCATCCGTCCGGCGGACATTGACGATTTTTCATCCCTGCAGAAAAAACTGATTGACCAAGCCGCCCGGTGTTTAAAAAGAGGAGGGATCCTCGTTTACAGCACCTGTACCATCACGCCTGAAGAAAATGAGACCGTGATCCGGGACTTTCTTTCTCGATTCGCAGATTTCCATCTGGAAAATCCACCCGATCTCGTTCCCGCTTCCATGGTGACCGAAGAAGGATTTTTTAAAACCCGTCCCGATCTTCATACAACGGACGGGTTTTTCGGGGCCATCCTTCGCCGCCAGCTATGAGTGTCTGAGGCACTGCTTATTTTTCTTTCCTGTGATGAGGCGGAACCTCCGGATTGACCTGATTGGGGGGTCTCTCCCCGCTGAGTCCGGCAATCAGATTCCGGGCAGCCATGGTTGCCATCCGGATCCGGGTTTCCAGGGTGGCGCTCCCCACGTGGGGCAGCAGAACCACGTTATCCATTTCCGTCAGACCGGGAGTCAGGGTTGGTTCCTGTTCATAGACATCGAGACCGGCTCCGGCAATCTGCTTGTTCTGCAGGGCCGCCAGCAGTGCCTTTTCGTCCACCACGGGACCCCGCGAGGTATTGATCAGATAGGCGGTGGGTTTCATGAGGGCCAGTTCCCGGGGACCCATGAAATGTCTGGTTTCCTCCATTAAAGGGATATGCAGGGAAACGAAATCGGCCTTGGTCAGCAGCGAATCCAGGTCGGCATATTCGATCTGCAGCGCCTGTTCTTTGGCGGGTTCCATCCGCCGGCGGTTATGATAAAGGATTTGCATGTTGAATCCCCGGGCCCGCTGCGCGACCGCTTGGCCGATGCGGCCGAGGCCGATGATACCGAGGGTCTTGCCCGATACTTCCCGGCCCAGGAACAGGAAAGGCGCCCAGAAGGTGAATTGACCGGTCCGGACCCTTTTGTCTCCCTCGACGACCCGCCTTGCAACCGCTAAGATGAGCGTAAATGCGAGATCGGCCGTGGCGTCCGTCAGCACCCCCGGCGTGTTGGAAACGGGAATCCCCCGGCGGGTGGCCGCCCCGACGTCGATATTGTTGTACCCCACGCCCATGTTGGCAATCATCTGCAAACGGGGGGCTCGGCTGAGCAGTTCCTCATCAACGGCGTCGGTGATCATGGCAAGGAGCCCTTCCTTGTCGGCGATCCCCGCCAGGAAGGCCTGCCGCTCCATGGGCCGATCCTCAGACTGGGCTTCGACCTCGTACCGTTTGTTGAGAAGGTCCATAACCTCCTTGGGCAGATTTCCGGTGACTAAAATTTTTTGAGCCATTTGTCTGTTCCCTCTATTTTGTCATGGCGAGAAGCGCAGCAACGCAGCCATCACACAAAATGCCGGATGTTTTGAGATTGCATCCCTCTGTTCGCAATGACGGGATATGCGTTGCGTAAGCATCTCTACATATAATTCCGGTGCTGAATGGATTCGATGATTCCCACACTTCCGCTGGAAATCTCCGCGGCGTTGGCTTCATCCGTGTCCAGGTGCATATCCAGCCGGAAATGCGGATCCACCCGGATGACAATGTCTCCGAAAATCATTTCCCGCTCTCCTCTCACACGGACACGGACCACGTCCCTGTTGCGGAGTCCAAAGCCGAGGGCGTCTTCAGGAGACATATGAATGTGCCGTTTCGCGCAGATGACTCCCTTTTCCAGGATAACAACTCCCGCTTCCCCTTCCAGAGTGATTCCCGGTGTGCCTTCCAGGTCACCCGATTCCCGGACCGGGGCATCGATTCCAAGTAGAAATTCCTCGGTCCGCGCAATCTCTACCTGGGATTCTTTCCGGCCGGGTCCGAGGATGCGGACGTGGCTGATCTTGCCTTTCGGCCCGATGAGATTGACCGTTTCCTGGCAGGAAAACTGGCCCGGCTGGCTCAAATCGGATTTGGGGGTCATGGTCTTCCCCTGACCGAAGAGCAACTCAAAATCGGATTGCTTCAAATGGACATGATGGGCGGAGACGCTGATCGGTACCGGTCTTGAACCGAGCATGCGGGCTTGTTCGGTGGTGATGACCCGACCCAGGGCGTGCAGGGTTTTTCTGGCGATCATCCGCTCCTCGTCGGCGGGAACAACTAAAATCCGAACTTTCGCATCCGGCTGGGAGACATCCAGGACCTGTCCGTGCTGAACGCTGAGCTGGTTACGCTCATGAAACAGGTGAATTCCGAAGAGTTCCAGCCCCTGGCAGACTCCGGCACGGATTTCCGCCGAGTTTTCGCCGATTCCGGCTGTGAAAATCAGAACATCGAGCCCGCCCAGGGCCGCCATGTAAGCGCCGATATATTTTCGGATCCGGTAGCAGAAAGCGCTGATGGCGCGGGTGCATTGCACATCCCCTTGTGCCGCGCCGGCGAGAATCTCCCGCATGTCATTTTTGCCGGTGATGCCTTTCAGTCCGCTTTCCCTGTTCAGCATCCGGTCCATGCGTTCCACATCCAGGGAATCGGCCCGCATCAGATGCAGAAGGGCGCCCGGATCCACATCTCCCGGCCGTGTTCCCATGATCAGGCCTTCGAGAGGGGTCATGCCCATCGAGGTGTCGATACTGCGGCCATGATCGATCGCACAGATGGAGGCGCCGCTTCCCAGGTGGCAGGAGATGATTTTCAGCTCGCCCACAGGGCGTTTCAGCCAGGTGGCCGCCCGGAGGGCAACGTACTCATGGTTGGTGCCGTGGAACCCGTAACGACGGATATGTTCCTTTTCACAGAGCTCATGGGGAAGGGCGTAGGTATAAGCGTGACTGGGCATGGTCTGGTGGAAGGCGGTGTCAAAAACGGCCACCTGCGGAATGGAAGGCAGAAGTCCCCGCATGAGCTCAATGCCCGCCAGGTTGTAGGGGTTATGCAGCGGCGCCAGGTCGCAGGACGCACGGATCAATTGGATGATGTCTTCGTTGATGAGGACGGCATTCGCGAAGGCCGCGCCGCCGTGAACAACCCGGTGGCCGATGGCATCGAGGTCACTCAGTTTGCTGATGGCCTGGCAAGCCGGATCGGTCACCGTGCCCAGCATGACGTCAAAGGCGTCTTTCATCGTCATGACGTTTTTTTGATCATCTTTTCTGTTTGTCCGGGGGGTATTGACTTTATGGACGGCGTCACCGGA
>PMNM01000152.1:0-8724 GCA_003161855.1 Syntrophaceae bacterium
TTGACTGGAATAAACAAGGAAGTACACATTAACCGGATGAACCTTATTTGAAATGGATATGGCTCAATCATTCAAGACCATCTATGATAGGGTGATCATCGTCATTTCTGATGAGAGACAACTCAAAAAGGGACATATTTACTTTTCCATCAAATTCGGTTATTTATAGATACAAACACTCGGCGTTTATGACGGAAACAATGACCGGCCGCGTTGAAGGCGCTTGACATAAGAAGGAGCAACTGGATGGAATCTCTATCCCCGTGGGGTTTGAAACTCAGCACCTATCTCTCCGGTGAAACGATCAGAACCATGATCCGGGTCGCTGTCCTTCTGTTCATCGGGCTACCCGCTGTTTATTATTTCAGCAGATGGATCCGCAAAGTCACCACCTTGCGCCTTTCCGCACAGCCCGGGATGGTGGCCGGAAAAATCATTTATTATACCGGCCTTTTCATCATCCTTTTTTCCGTCCTCAACGAACTGGGGTTTCATCTCAACACCCTGCTCGGCGCGGCGGGTATCGTGGGTATTGCCGTCGGTTTCGCCTCCCAGACCAGCGTTTCCAACATCATCAGCGGCATCTTCATCATGATGGAACGACCCTTTGTCATCAACGACTATATCACGGTGGATAGTATGAGCGGCCGGGTCCTCTCCATCGATATGCTCTCCATCAAGTTGAGAACCGATGACAACCGCTTCGTCCGGATCCCCAACGAAACGGTCATCAAGAACCGGCTGACCAACGCCACCCGGTTTCCCATCCGGCGCCTCGACATTCATCTCGGCATCGGCTACCGGGAGGANNGAACCGGCGCCGCAGGTGATCCTGTCGGGATTCGGCCAGTCTTCCATTGACTTTCTCTTCGCCGTCTGGGCAACGCAGGCCAACCTTCTGGCCCTGCAGAACTCCATCCAGGAAGATCTCAAGATCCGCTTTGACCAGGAGGGCATCGAAATCCCCTTCCCCCACCTCTCCCTTTATAGCGGAAGGAACGCGGAGCCCTTTCCCGTCCGGATTATCGAAAAAAACGAGGGCTGAGATGTCCAAAGACAAAATCCCCGTCACACCGGCGCTTTTAATGCTGAAAAAAAATCAGGTCGATTTCATCCCCCGATCCTACAAGTATGAAGAACACGGCGGAACCCGCGTGTCGGCACGGGAACTGGGGATTCCCGAACATCGGGTCATCAAGACCCTCGTCATGGAGGATGAACACAAACTGCCGCTCATTATCCTGATGCATGGCGATCAAGAGGTTTCTACCAAGGCCCTGGCCAGAATCCTGGGTGTGAAGTCCATCCACCCCTGCGATCCAAAAACCGCTGAAAAACATACCGGTTACAGAGTGGGCGGCACGTCTCCCTTCGGTACGAAAAAGACTCTGCCCATCTATATGGAGGAAACCATTGCCGGCCTGCCCTGCGTCCTGATCAATGCAGGCAGCCGGGGGCTCCTGGCGGAGATGCCGCCATCCGAACTGATCAGGGTCTTGCAACCGGTACCTGTCCAAGTGGCGATCTGATGAAAACCGGTCCGCGCGCTTGACGTAACGATAAATCATCACTATATTTAGGTTGTTGGTTTTTCTCGACCCGTTCAGCCATCTTTACGAAGATGAGATTATGAGATGAGTTCAAAACAAATCATTATCCGCTGCCTGAACTGCGGAACCAAAAATCGCATTCCCAGGCAACACCTTCAGGACAAGCCGACGTGCGGTCAGTGTAAAGCGCCGCTGGATGAAATGATTATCCGCTGCCTGAACTGCGGGACTAAAAACCGGATGCCGGAGAACCGTCTCCATGACCGGCCCCGTTGCGGAAAGTGCAGCGAACCGCTTGTCGTCAAAGGGGATGAGGGGCATCCGGTGGATGTGACGGATGCCACATTCTCCAAGGAGGTCATCTCTTCGCCCGGGTCTGTTCTGGTGGATTGTTGGGCCCCCTGGTGCGGCCCCTGCCGCACGATCGCGCCCATTCTCGATGAATTGGCCGACAAGTATGCGGGTGGTGTCAAAATTACCAAGCTCAATGTGGACGAAAATCCCCTGATCGCTTCTCAATACAGCATTCAAAGTATTCCCACCATGCTTCTGTTCAAGGACGGCAAGCTGGTCAACAAGCTGGTCGGCGCGTTGCCCAAGGAAGAAATTGAACGGCATCTGCTGTCGATCATGAAAACAAATTAAATCATGTCCACTTCAATCCTTAAGAAGCCAACAGATTTTAACCCGCAGCTCTCTCCCGATTTTGAAAACTGCAAGGGCCAATGCGGCTACACCATCTGGTGCAAAGCCTGTCTGGAGGAAAGAAAGCAAACGTCCCACGCAGACCTGTCAAAGGAGGATAACGACGACCATGGAAAATAAACCCACCCTCGCGGAAACCTACTGGAAATGCAGCAACTGCGGCAACACCCTGCAGGCACAGATCCCTCCCCAGACCTGCCCGGCCTGCTCACAGAAATGCCAATTTCTGAATGTGACCTGCTACCAGCCGGAATGCGGTTTCACCGGCACGGATCCCCGGCTGAAATGACATGAAAAATACTCGCCCGAACCTTCCCCCTGGATCCGGGGATGTTATTTTCCTGTACCCTGATGCCCACCGGAGGCGAAACGCATGCAAATTTTTGAAAATGCACACTTTATCTCTTGTGAAGATCAGAACCGGACATTCAAGTTCCTGATTGAAGACGGGGGGCGTATCCTGTTTACAGGCGATCAAATCCCCGATCCATACCGGCAGGTTCGGACACGCACGGACATGCAGGGCCGGTGCATCCTTCCCGCCTTTGCCGATACCCATATGCATTTCGAGTCCTTCGCGCTTTTCCGGGCTACCCTGGATGTCCGGCACGTGCGGAACTTTGCCGAGCTCACCCAGGTCATCCAGGAGTATGAAGACCAGAATCCCCGGGAGAAGGTCCTTCTGGGTTTTGGCGTTTCGGCCCATACGGTCGAGGAAAAGAAACTGCCTGACCGGACCGTGCTGGACCAAATCACCGCCAAGCCGCTTTTTCTCGTCAAATATGATGGTCACGCCGCCGTAGCCAATTCCGCCTTACTGGAAAAACTGCCAAAAACCGTCACCGCGCAGGCAGGATTCGACAAAGCCACCGGCGGTCTCTATCAGCAGGCTTATTATGACGGCGTCAACCACCTGACGCGATCCGTTTCCCTGTATCAGGTGCTGAAAAACCTGATTGGCGCATCGGACGAACTGGCCCGCCGGGGGTTCGGCTTGATCCATACCGTGGAAGGACTCGGTTTTCCCCTGGATGCCGATGTCGACCTGATGCGCTTTGCCGCAAAAGCCTTTCCGCTTCAATATCGTATCTATTTTCAGACCATGGATATCCGGAAGGTGGTCCGGCGCAAGCTCACCCGGATCGGCGGGTGTTTTGCCACGGCGCTGGACGGCTGCTTCGGCACAGAAGATGCCGCCCTCAAAGAACCCTATGCGCATCGACCTGACGACAGAGGCTTCCTCGCCTATTCGCAGNNGACGCCGCCGTCGAGCAGGCGGTCACCGCCTACGAAGATGCCCTGGCCGATTTCCCCCGGCAGGACCATCGTCATGTGATCATCCATGCCAACCTGATGCCATCCCCGCTCCTGGAACGGGCGGCGAAAATCGGCCTCCATCTTGCCATGCAGCCCCCGCTGCTTCACTGGGAACAGGAGCCGATGAGCTATCTAACCCGCATTCTGGGCGACCGGGCATACAGCCTGATGCCCCTGAAGAGCATGCTCGATCATGGATTAACGATCGCCGGTGGTTCCGATGCCCCTTGCAGCATCCCCGATGCGATCGGCGGGATCCATGCGGCCTGCAATCACCCCAATCCGGAACAGCGGATATCCATCCTCGATGCCGTCCAGATGTATACCCGTTCGGCGGCCCGGCTCTCTTTCGACGAGGAGGAACGGGGAACGCTGACCGACGGTAAAGTCGCCGATTTTGTGGTTCTTGACCGCAATCCGCTCACGCAGAAACCTGAAGATCTCAAAGACATCAAGGTGCTGCAGTTTTATTTAAAGGGCCAGACCTATGAGCCGTCGNNGTATTCGATGTTTTTGAGGGAGAGGTTCTTTTCCCCAACGGCCGGAGCAGCTGCCAGAGCTGGATCGATCACAAGCCCTGTATCGCCGTCGTCCCCGTAACCGCTGAAGGCAAGCTGATTCTGATTCGGCAGTATCGTCATGCCACCCGGCAAGTACTTACGGAGATTCCTGCCGGGGCGATGGACAAGGGAACCGAGACCGTGGAAGCCTGCGTCCAGAGGGAACTGGCGGAAGAAACCGGCTTTCAGGCAAAACAGTTGGTGAAGCTCTTTGAGGGTTATCTGATTCCCGGATACGGCAATGAATACATGTATTTTTTCCTTGCTCTTGACCTTTTTCCCCTGCCGCTACCTGCCGATGAGGATGAGTTTATTGAAACCATGTCCGTCTCTTTTGCCGAAGCTGGGGAAATGATCAAAACCGCTCAGATTGTCGATGTCAAGACGGCGCTGGGGGTCATGATGGCCGAATCCTGGTTGAAACAAAATGGTTTAAGAAAGACAGCAGCATAAGGCTGGGTTTTCAGCGGAGCATCTTTTCTCGCTTGTCTAACTGGACTTCCAGTTTCTTCAACAACTCTATATCTTTTTTAAGCTGTTCATTCTCCTGAAGAAGTGCGGAACGTTCAGCCTGGAACCGGCCGTTTAGTGCCTGGATTTCCTTTTTTAAACGNNATCATCCAGGAGACGGATCAGCGTTTCCGCCAGAGGACGCCATTTGCTCTTGGGGTAGTTTTTGATCAAGGTCTCGAAGGATGCCCTGGCTTTTGCATAATCCGCCGGCTTTTCCGGGAAGCCCAGATAGGAAGCCCCCTCATTTAACACAGCGGCATCGTTCGATGGCTTGCTGAAGAGACCCGGCTTTTCCACAGGAACAATGGCCATGCTCGGGCCAACCCCCTTTCCAGGCGGTAGGGTTGACGGAGATGCACAGGCCCCAAGCGCTGCGATCAGCAGGCAAATCCAGAAAATTCCGACCTTCTTCAGCACATTCTCCCCCGCATTCATCCTGTCCTGCCGGTTGCGGCTCGTGACTCGCCACGTCTTTCTCTTACAAAGTTACTGCCGGGCAGCGTTTTCGCGTATTCTTTTAATTCTGCCGCCATCTCCGCCATTTCCAGCGCATTTTTAAAGCGGTGACCATCACCGGTGACCATCGCCACCGACACCGTCAGCAAAGGAAAAGTCTGCTCACGCCCTTTTCTGTCTTTGCCGATAATAAAGCCCTGCTCCTGGTCTTCCGAACTGTAATACAGCGGTATGCGGGCATCGAATTGATCAACCAGATGCCGGCTCAAGGCTTCCGCCCGCTGGGGATCGGCAATAATCACAAAGTCGTCGCCCCCGATGTGCCCGATGAAAACACCTTTCCCTCCGGTCTGCTTCAGCTCGTCCGTCAGGATCCGTGCAACCTCCTTGATGATCTCGCTGGCCCAAGCATAACCGTACTTATCGGCAAAAGGCTTAAAATTGTCAAGATCAACCTGGCAGAGGGAAAAGGGTTGTCCGGTCGATAGGCGCTCACCAATGATCCTTTCAATGGCCAGGTTGCCCGGCAATCCGGTCAGCGGGCTCGCATCGAGATTCATCGTCTCCAGCACTTTGAGGCGTTCCGTCATCCTCCCGAAGGAGCGGGCCAAACTGCCGATTTCATCACGATGATGGATCTGAAGGTCGTGGTCAAACTGCCCTTCGGCAACCAGACTCGTCGCTTTTTCAAGTTTCCGGAGGGGGATGGAAATATTATAGGTGATCAGCAGTGCCAGGGACAACCCGGCGACAAGGCTCATCACCGACAAAATTAAGGTCATTCTTGACGCGTTGGTGCTGCGCTCCCGGATCAGGTTCATCCGTATGTCAATATCTTGCTCGGCCTTACGCTGGATGGCACGTACCTCAGAAGCAATCTCTTCAATGGCTTTTTTCCCGTCCTGCTCAGACAACGCAATCGCCTCACTCAGGCGATTTTCCTTCACCAGTGCCAGTTCCTGATTAAAAATAACGCCGTACTTTGTGGCCAGGATAGCGACCTGAGGTAATGTTTTCGCCGTACCCGGGAATCGGGCATTTTTCAACTCCTGGAGGTTTTGATTCAATTCCTGATTTCTCACCCAGAAGATATCGGCAAGGGATGGATCTTTCAGGATGAGATATTTTCGTTCGGCGCTTTCCTGCGCCAGCAGGGCATCCATCATTTTCTTGCTGGTCTCCACGATGAAAAAATCCTGATTGATGATTCGATAGGCCAGATCATTGAGATCCCTCAGACTGATGACAGCATAGGCACTGGCCAGGACCGTCAACAACGCCATGACCAGATAGCTAAAGAGTAATTTTCGGCTGATGGTAAGTTTCATGCTTCCTGTTTATGTCAAGGAGGAGGTTGGATTTTTGACTACCACATCCGGCCGATTTGCGCAAAGGAGAAAAACTCCGATGGGCATAAAATAATGCTTTCCCGGCAACCCTTTTGTCTGATAAACGAGATTTACCTGAAATCAAATGACGCCACCAAAGGTTAGGGATATCCATCGGTGAACCAAAAAAAAGCATTATGGATGGCCGGGACAAAGGCTGGCTTGAAAAAGGGCTGGGACGGCTTTCTCTGGATCATGAAAATCGTGGTCCCCATCTCTTTTCTGACAGCTCTTCTCGCCTGGAGCGGCTGGTTGAACCGGCTTGATTTCCTGCTGGCACCGGTGATGGATTTCCTGAGCCTGCCGACGATGGCAGCCCTTCCCCTGGTCATCGGGATGCTCGCCAACATCTACGGCGCCATTGCCGCGATGGCCGTGCTCCCCTTCACCACCGCGCAGATGACGCTCATGGGCATCTTTCTGCTGACGGCCCATAATCTGATCCAGGAGGGCATCATTCAAGCCAGATCCGGCCTGCATCCGTTGAAGGCTACTCTTTTCCGTCTGTTCGCGGCGGTGGCAACAGTTCTGCTGGTCGCACCCTTTCTGCAAGACAGCCCGGCGATGACCATACCCGCGGGTTCCGTAACCACTGCGGCCATCCCTCTTTTTCAAATGGTCAGGGAATGGGCCTGGACGACACTGGAACTCAGCATCAAGATATTCCTGATCTGCATGACCCTGCTGACCCTGCTGGAAATTCTCAAAGCCCTGGGGTGGATCACAAACATTGTGAACCTCTTCTCCCCGCTGCTGAAAATCATGGGACTGGATAAAAAGCTCGGTTTTCTCTGGATGACAGCCATTGTCTTCGGCCTGTCTTACGGTGGCGCCGTTATTGTGGAAGAGACAAAAGACGGCAGTTTGTCAAAGGAAGACCTGGAAATGCTGCACCTGTCCATCGGCATCAATCATTCCATGGTGGAAGATCCGGCGCTGTTCATGTCGCTTGGGCTGAGCGCCTTCTGGCTTTATGTGCCCCGCCTCATCATGGCCATTGTGACGGTCCGTCTCCTGCGCCTCTGGTTCCGGTTCTCAAAAAAGGCCCGGCATTAAANNATCTCAAGGAGGGAGGCCTGATCCATGATCTACAATGAGGAATTTGAAACCCTGCCCAGGGAAGCACTGGACGCTCTGCAATTGAAAAGGTTGCAGCAGGTGGCGCAACGGGTCTATCACACCGTCGGTTTTTACAGAACGGCCTTTGATGAGGCCGGAGTGAAACCGGACGATATCAAATCTCTCGCCGACCTGGCACGTCTCCCCTTTACCACCAAGCAGGATCTNNCTTCACGCCTCATCGGGAACAACCGGCCGGTCAACCGTTGTGGGATATACAAAACGGGATATCGATGCCTGGTCGGAGCTGATGGCCCGGTGCTTTGTCGCCGCCGGCCTGACCAAGAACGACATCATCCACAACGCTTACGGCTACGGTCTTTTCACGGGCGGGCTGGGCGCCCATTACGGCGCGGAAAAGCTGGGGGCCAGCGTCATTCCCATGTCCGGCGGCAACACCAAACGGCAGATCATGATTCTCCAGGACTTCGGCCCTACGGCGATCTGCTGCACACCTTCCTACGCCCTCAATCTGGCGGAGCAGGGGCAAGCCATGAATGTTGACATGAGGGCGCTCAAACTGCGCGTTGGGATCTTCGGCGCCGAACCCTGGTCGGAAAAAATGCGGGATGAAATCGAAAAAGCCATGAACATCACGGCCCTGAATATCTATGGCCTTTCCGAGGTCATGGGACCCGGGGTGTCCATGGAGTGCATGGAGGGCCGTGACGGGATGCATATTTTCGAGGACCACTTCATCGCCGAGATTATCAATCCGGACACCGGCGAGGTTCTTCCCTACGGTGAAAAGGGTGAGCTTGTTTTTACGACCATCACCAAGGAGGCCTTCCCGCTGATCCGTTACCGCACGCGGGATATCACAACCCTGAACATGGCGCCCTGCCGGTGCGGCCGGGCACTTGTCCGGATGGAGCGTGTCACCGGCCGGAGTGATGACATGCTGATCATCCGCGGCGTCAATGTCTTCCCTTCCCAGATCGAGGCGGTGCTCCTCAATATCAAAGGTATCGAACCCCATTACCAGCTGATTGTGGACCGCATCGACCAGTTGGATACGCTGGAAGTCCAGGTGGAGGTCAGTGAAAATCTTCTGGCCGAATCCGGAGAGGTCAGGGTACTGCAGAATATGGAGAGACGCATTGTCAAGGATATGAA
>PMNM01000152.1:8736-17174 GCA_003161855.1 Syntrophaceae bacterium
GCCCCTATCAATATCCGTACCCTGGCCGTTGCCGATACCTCCGATTTCGGCATCGTCCGGCTGATCGTCAATAACGTGGAGTTGGCCACAAAAGTCCTCAAAGAAAGCGGTTTTACCGTCAGCCGGACCACCGTCGTGGCCGTAGAAGTGCCCGACCGGCCAGGTGGCCTCCACAGCATTCTGGAAGTCTTGGCAAAAGAGAATATCAACATCGCCTATATGTATGCTTTCGTCGAAAAAAGTGGCGAAAACGCCGTGATGCTTTTCCGGTTTGACCAGCAGGATGCCGCCATCGACGTCCTGCTGAAAAACGGCATAACGGTTCTGCCCGGCGAAAAGCTGTACTCTTTTTAAGCGATTGTGAGGATGGTGCTCTTGCTTATTCCTTTGCTATCTATCGAAAGGAGTGGCCTCCATGCAAATGAAAAATCGGCCTGTTGAGCGTCTGGGGGAAAAGCAGTTGCAGAAAATGTTATATTTTAACCTTTGATGCATCCGAGGGACCGGAGCCTGGCCACCTTTTTTGAGATACTCGCACGGTGCACCACCTCGACCACCTCATCGAGATTTTTGTAAGCTTCCGGGATCTCCTCCCGGAGGGTTCCCCTGCCGCTGGCCATGACGATCACNNGTTTCTGTAAAAGCCCTGTCTGTTCCTGCCAGCACATAAGACCCCGTCCCCATATCGCCGGGAATTAAGACCGGCTGGCCGACCTTTCTGTACCGCTCCGGGACTGCCGGATGGCCCGGTGGAAAGGCCCTCGTAGCGCCTTTCCGGTGGACGCAGAGTTTTTTCGGACTCCCTTCCACAGGCAGCGTTTCGATCTTGGCGATATTATGGCAGACATCATAAAGCAGGCGCATGCCTATGTCGCGAGGACTTTTTCTGAGCGTCTTTTCAAAGATTCCCCGTGTCCAGTGCATCAGCATCTGCCGGTTGGCCCATGCATAATTGGCCGCGCAGGCCATGGCGGCCAGATAATCCCGGCCGGGCTGGGATTCCAGATAGGCACAGGCAAGTTGCCGGTCCGGCAAATTCAAGCCCATCTCCCCCATGTGTTTGACCATCCGGGCCAGATAGTCGTCACAGACCTGGTAACCCAGGCCGCGGGAACCGCTGTGGATGAGCACCGCGATCTCATCCTGCTCCAGTCCGAAGGCTGCGGCAGCGACGGGATCAAAGATCTCTTCCACCACCTCGATTTCCAGAAAGTGGTTGCCCGATCCGAGCGTGCCGAGCTGCTGCTTNNTCCCGAAGCCCTGATCGACAGCCCATTTTGATCCTTCCAGTAGAACTTTTCGTTCTTCTTTCTGAGATAGTTTTAACGAACCTGTCGAACCGACGCCGGAGGGAATATTCTGAAACAGCGCCGTCACCAGATCCGGCAACCGGTCGCGGATATCGTCCAGGCAGAGCCGGGTGGTTATCATACGGCAGCCACAGTTGATATCGTAACCCACACCACCGGGGGAAACGATCCCATCCGACATCTCGAAGGCCGCGACACCGCCGATGGGAAAACCATAACCCCAGTGCATGTCCGGCATGGCGAGCGAATATTTAACGATGCCGGGAAGATGAGCAACATTGGCCACCTGCTTCGGGCTTTCATCGCTTCCCATCTCTTTNNTCAATGATCCAGCGGCACTCATCCATCTTTTTTATTTTAATATCAGACATCAAAGATGATCCTTCCCATCCATCCCTGCGCCGTTTTTCGGACAGAAGCCTGGTGATAGGTCACTGCCTTGATTTCTGTCCTGATCCTGTGCTTCCGGGCATCAAACCGTCCACACCGTATCTCTGCGACCAGATGGTGATTATCGATTTGCCTGACGCGGCAATCCGTCAAAACGAACGCCGTGCCGTTAAAGAGATAAAGGATTTCACGAAGATAATTTACAAAAAGATCCGTGATGTCGGACCCCTCGATCACGATTTNNGCATTGACAAAGAGATCCTTCCGCGTCTTGCCGAAAACTTCCACGCCCAGATCCGCCGTATGATCGAACAACCGGTAATGCATTTCAATAAAACAGCCAGATGGCGTCGCTAAAAAAGAACACCCCACCCAGCGACAGCACCAGACCGATAAAGAAAAGAGGCTTCTTTTTCGTCAAAGCGGAAACAGAGCATAGCATGATGGATATCTGTAAGAAAATCAGAGCATAACCGAAATTTCCGGCCCGTATTTGGGCATCTTCCTTTGATTTGGCCAGTTTCTCGGCGACGGTCTTGATCTCTGCCTTTTCAACTTCGTAGCGCTTGATCTGCTTGTCATAGTCCTGAATGATCTTCTGATACCTGTCCGCCATGGCTCCGGTCTGCTTCCCCCGATCGGCAAGCACCTCCAGTTCCAGCTTTTGTTTCTGAATCTCATAGATATAGGACTTAATGCTTTTCGCCTGATAGAATGCCCACTGGCTGGTTTCCTGTCCCTGATTCAGGACTGCCCTGGACGAATATTTGCCCACATAGAGCGTTGTAATGGCTGCAAAAACGGCTAATATGGCCGTGGCCAGGGCTACCCAGGACATCCAGCGATCTGGTTTGTCACTCGACATAAATCATCCTCTCCAAAAGGAAGAATGGTTATATGGGTTCTTCGGGGTCTTCTTCGGTGATTTCTTCAGGGAGGTCTATCCCGTCCTCTTCCTTCTCTTCTTCCCGTTCGGCCCGGGCCATGCCGACCAACCGTTCTTCTGGTTCCAAATCGATCAGCTTCACTCCCTGCGTACTGCGATGAATCAGGGGCACTGATTCTACCTTGACCCGGATGATGTTGCCCGTATCACTGATCAGCATGATGTCCTCGTCGCCGGTGACCTGTAAAATCCCGGATACATTTCCCACTCTGGGAACGGTTTTCAAATTGATGATCCCCTTGCCACCCCGACTCTGCAGTCGGTATTCCGATACGCTGGTCCTCTTCCCAAAACCCTTTTCCGACACCGTGACGACGGAGTTCCCTTCCGTCGGAATTTCCACGCCAACGACGACATCGTCCTCGTCCATCCGGATACCGATCACCCCCCGGGCCGCTCTTCCCATATCCCGCACATCCTCTTCCTTAAACCGGATGGCCATGCCCTTGCGGGTCCCCATGAATAACTCCTGGTTGCCCAGGGTCAATTGAACGTCAATCAAGTCATCCCCCTCATCGACAGACATGGCAATGATCCCACCCGTGCGAGGATTGGAGAAGGCTGCCAGTTCCGTTTTTTTGACGATTCCTTTTTTGGTGACCATGACAATGGATTTACCCTCCGCAAAATCCCGAATGGGCAGAATCGCGGCCATGCGCTCTCCCGGCGTGATATTGATCAGGTTGACGACGGCTTTGCCCTTGGCGGCCCGGCCGCCTTGCGGGATCTGATAGACCTTCAGCCAATAGACTTTCCCCCGATTGGTAAAGATCAGGACATAATGATGGGTCGAGGCGATAAAGATCTTTTCGACAAAATCCTCTTCCTTGGTGCCCATGCCGACCTTGCCTTTGCCGCCTCGGTGCTGGCTTTTATAGAGGCTGACGGCGTTGCGCTTGATATATCCGGAGTGGGAAACCGTGACCACCATGTCTTCTTCGACAATCATGTCTTCAATATTGATGTCTTCAGAACTGACAACGATTTCCGTACGCCGCTCATCCCCGAAGCGGGACCTGATCTCCTCAAGTTCGGACACAATCACATTGAGAACCTGCCGGGGATCATCCAGAATAGCCTGCAATGCAGCGATCAGACTTGTCACTTCCGCATATTCCGCGTCAATTTTTTCCCGTTCCAGGCCGGTCAGGCGCTGCAACCGCATATCCAGAATAGCCTTTGCCTGAATCTCGGTGAGACCAAATTTTTCACAAAGGGAAGCGGAAGCATCCTGGGGATTTTTAGATTTTTTGATCACAGCAATGACCGCATCAATCTGACTGAGCGCAATGATGAGCCCCGAAAGAATATGCGCCCGTTCCCGGGCGCGGGTCAGATCAAACTGGGTCCGGCGGATGACGACCTGTTTTCGGAAATCGACAAAACTCTGGAGGATTTCCTTGAGATTAAAAACGCGGGGCTGCCCCTTTTCAATCGCCAGCATGATGATCCCAAAGGTGTTCTCCATCTGGGTATGTTTATAGAGCTGATTGAGAATGACGCCAGAGACTTCATCCCGCTTAAGATCAATGACGATGCGGATCCCCTCCCGGTCGGATTCATCACGCAGATCCGTGATGCCGCTGATCTTTTTTTCTTTCACCAGTTCGGAAATATGCTCGATCAGCTTCGCCTTGTTCACCTGATAGGGCAGTTCCGTCACGATGATACTTTCCTTTTCATTCCGGGCATTACGCTCAATCAGAGCCCTGGCCCGAATCCGGATAATCCCCCGGCCCGTCCGGTAAGCCGAGNNGGTGATCTGGGGATTTTCAATCATCGCAATGGTCCCGCTGATGATCTCACGAAGATTGTGCGGGGGAACATTCGTCGCCATGCCGACGGCAATGCCTGACGAGCCGTTGAGCAGCAGGATGGGTAGACGGGCAGGCAGGACGGTGGGCTCCTGCAGAGACTCGTCGTAATTAGGAATGAAGTCAACGGTTTCTTTTTCCAGATCCGCCAGCATTTCTTCGGCAATCCGGGCCATGCGCACTTCCGTGTAACGCATAGCCGCCGGCGGATCACCGTCAATNNTCGCCGTGGGGGTGGTATTTACCGATAATATCCCCGACAATTCTGGCCGACTTTTTATAAGATTTATTCCACCGGTTGCCCATTTCATGCATGGCATAAAGCACCCGGCGATGGACCGGTTTCAGGCCATCCCGGACATCGGGGATCGCCCGGCCGATAATGACACTCATGGCATAGTCCATATAGGACTTTTTCATTTCACTTTCGATATTGACCAGGATATTTTTCTGGTGAAGATCTTGTTCCATTATTTCTCCTTAATGATTCTATCGGGTCTCTGTATGGATGCGTCCGCGAGTTCCAGAATGGACCGATCCAATCAGATGATGAGAAGGACGGAATAGACCGGGCTGGCCTTTAGACATCCAGATTGGATACATGCAGGGCATTCTTATAGATGAAATCGCGGCGAGGCTCAACCTGATCCCCCATCAGCGTCGTAAAAATTTCATCAGCTTCCACGGCATCCTCGACGCGGACCTGCAAAAGCGTTCGCTTTTCCGGGTTCATGGTCGTTTCCCATAGTTGCTCCGGATTCATTTCGCCAAGGCCTTTGTACCGCTGCACGGTCAGCCCCTTCTTTCCGGTGTTGACCACATAATCAATCAGCGCCGACATGCTGTCCAAATCAACTGTTTTCCCGCCATTGGTTGTCTCCTCAGCCGCAACCCGGTATGGCGCTTCGCCCAGCGCAGTGACCTGACTCAAAAGTGCCTTGCTTTCAGTAAATTTCGGAGACCTGATCGTGTCCTTGTCGATACAGGTCAACGCGCTACGGCCGTCTTTTTTGATGGTAAAGATCATCTTATACAGGCCGTGTTCCTGATCTTCTTCCACCGCATAATCAACGGTATTTTCCATGAATTCCAATTGAGACTGGATCGAACCGCCGACAGCGGCTTTGGCCGTTCGTTTTGCGACTTTGCTAAGGGCCGCCTCACTTTTAAAATCACCTTCCGTCAAAGCCGGATCTCCGGCCAGGATCCGGATAATCTCCCTGTCTTTCTCTTCTTTTTCAAATTTGGCCAGGATACTTTCTATTCTGATCAGTTTTTTCAGATAACCCGCGAGTCTGTTCCCGGTAATGGTGCTTCCGTTTTCCGTGCAGAGTTGAAGCTTATTGACGCCATTCTCCAGAACATAAGCCTTCATTTCTTCTTCGTTATGGAGATAAATTTCATTTTTCCGGTCGCTGACCTTGAACAGCGGCGGCTGNNGAACCGTCCACATCGGCATCCGTCATGATGATCACCTTATGGTATCTCAGTTTGCTGACATCATAATCACCCTGACCAATACCGGTGCCGAGGGCGGTAACAATCACTTTAATCTCTTCATTTTGCAGCATCTTGTCGAAACGGGCTTTCTCCACATTAAGCACTTTTCCACGCAGCGGCAGGATGGCCTGATTTTTCCGGTCTCTGCCCTGTTTGGCAGAACCACCAGCTGAATCTCCCTCAACCAGATAGATCTCACTTCTGGCCGGATCTCTTTCCTGACAGTCCGCGAGCTTCCCGGGCAGGGCACCCACTTCCAGCGCACTTTTCCTTCTCGTCAGCTCCCGGGCCCGCCTGGCCGCCTCTCTGGCTCTGGACGCATCCAGGGCCTTGTTGAGCAACTGCTTGGCAACCGATGGATTTTCCTCCAGATAGGTTCCAATTTTATCATAGACGATTCCTTCCACGAGTCCTTTGATTTCACTGTTCCCCAGCTTTGTTTTTGTTTGACCCTCAAACTGCGGGTTCTTGACCTTGACGCTGATCACACAGGTCAATCCCTCTCTCAGATCTTCACCCTTTAGAGACTCCTTGCTGTCTTTGAATATTTTGTTATTCACCGCGTAGTTATTGAATACCCGCGTCAAGGCGGACCGGAAGCCGATCAAATGAGTGCCGCCTTCTGTCGTATTAATGCTGTTGGCAAAGGAAAACGTGTTTTCGGTATAAGTGTCATTGTACTGGAGGGCCACCTCCACATAACAATCTTCTCTCGCACCATCTACATAAACCGTATTTTTGTGAAGAACCTTTTTATTCCTGTTTAAATATTCAACAAAAGAGATAATCCCCCCTTTATAAAAAAACTCGCTTTTCTTATCCATTCGTTCATCCACTAGGGTAATCTTTACCCCGGGATTTAAGAAAGCCAATTCTCTCATCCGGTTGGAGATCACATCGAAACTGAATTCCGTTTCTTCAAAAATTTCATCGCTGGGCTTGAAGGTAATTTTTGTTCCCCTGCCTTTTGTCTTCCCAACCTTTTCGAGAGGCGCTGTGGGTACACCATTCATATAGGACTGCGTATACACATGACCATCCCGGCGCACCTCCAGATCAAGAGTACTGGATAGGGCATTGACAACCGACACCCCGACACCATGGAGTCCTCCGGATATCTTATAACTATCATTGGAAAACTTGGCACCCGCATGGAGTTTTGTCAAAGCAACTTCTGCTGCGGAAACGCCTTCCGTTTTATGAATATCCACAGGAATACCACGTCCGTTATCATCCACGACAATGCTGTTATCGACGCGAATTTTCACAACAATATTATCGCAATAACCTGCAGATGCTTCATCAATGCTATTATCCACAACCTCATAAACGAGATGGTGAAGCCCCTCTTTACTGGTACTCCCGATATACATGGCCGGTCTTTTCCGAACCGCCTCCAGGCCTTCCAACACTTTAATGCTGTCAGCGCCGTAACTCTGTTCTTTCTCATCTATGAGAACTTTTCCGTTCATTTCATCCGTCATGTTAAATCTCTTTCCAGGTCATTTTGAATAAGTTTTTTTTCAATATCATTTCATTCAGATTCTCAAAGGCATAATAATACAGAAAAATTGATCATTATCGGCAGGCCGGATCACACCGGGCTTCATTCCGGTTCCAATCTCAAAAACAACATTCTTTTCGTCAATAGCCTCAATCGCGTCAATCAAATAATTAACATTGTATCCCACTTCCATTTCTCCTCCCCGGTAAGAGACCTCAATCTCATCATTGGCTTCACCGACATCCGGGTTGGTAGAATTCAAAATTATTTTTCCTTCCATCAATTTAATNNAGCGCCATATCCTTTTCAAATTGAACTGCCGTCCCTTTTTCCGAGGGAATAACCCGGCGGTAATCCGGATACTCGGCATCAATCAAACTGACCTTCAACATGGTGTGATCTGTTTTTAGAACACACATCCCCTGATGAACACCAATCCATATATCACCCGGCTCACTTTCAACAAGCTTCCTTACCTCAGATACTCCTTTGCGGGGAATAATGATTCCTTTTTCAAGTTTAAGGAACTCCTTATCTCCCGAATAGACAGAAACCATAGCCAAACGGTGACCATCCGTTGCCACAGCTTTGAGCACACCCGGTTTGTTCTGATCCACATCAAAAAAAATACCATTCAGATTTTTTCTGATTTCATCTGTAGACATGGAAAAAGACGTTTTAAGAATCAGGTCTTTCAGGACGCTCCCTTTTATTTTAAATAATTTTATATCCTCATCGACAGCGACATTCGGAAAATCATCTGCTGGAATGCCAGGAATTTTATAAATAACCTTCTGAGACATCAGCGTGACTACGGACTGTTCATTTTTTTGAAAATGAATCATTTCTCCCTGTATTTCTCTAATCATTTCATATAATTTCCTTGCAGAAAGCGTTATTTCCCCCTCCTTCATGATTTGTGCTTCATAATCTGCAACCAAGCCAATTTCCCGGTCTGTCGCGATAATTTTTAT
>PMNM01000152.1:17212-21138 GCA_003161855.1 Syntrophaceae bacterium
AATTTTTTTAAATGGATAAAATTATTTAACCTGTTGATGCCCATTGTGGATAAATCGTTAGTGTTTATGTTTTAATGTGTCTTCAATATTCTCGATGAGATTTTTAAGTGAGGGGTCGTTCTCCATGATTTGTTTGATTTTGTTGGTCGCATAAATAACGGTGGAGTGGTCACGACCACCAATTTTATCACCAATGTCCGGAAAGGAAAGGCCCGTCAGTTTTCTGGTGATATACATGGCTAATTGCCTGGATAGAACAATGTTCTTATTTTTCTTTTGGGATTTAATGTCGGAAATTTTTATTCCCGTTTTTGCACTGACAGCCTTGAGAATATCCTCTGTGTTGATGTCTTCATTTTCAACCTGCCTGATTATTTTCTTTAAGACTTCCCGGGCGAGTTCAATATCAATATCTCTTTCTTGGAGGGAGGAATATGCAGCAATCCGGATCAGAAACCCTTCAAGTTCCCGGATATTTGACTCGGAATGAGAGGCAATGTAATGGGCAACGTTTGTTGGTAGGTTGATTTTGTTTTCCTGGGCTTTCTTTTCGACAATGGCAATTCTTGTTTCGATTTCCGGGGGTTGAATATCTGCAATTAAACCCCATTCAAATCTTGAACGTAACCGTCCCTCAAGGTTTGGAATATCCTTTGGAAATTTGTCGCTGGTCACCACAATTTGTTTTCCGGAATCATGAAGGGTGTTGAAGGTATGAAAAAATTCCTCTTCCGTCTTTCCTTTTCCAGCAATAAACTGAATGTCATCCATGAGCAGATAATCAATATTACGATATTTTTCTCGGAACTTAGGCATACGGTCATACCGGATGGAACTGACCAGCTCATTGAGAAACTCTTCTGCAGAGACGTACACCGCATTCATTTCCGGATACAGGGAGAGTGCGTGGATACCAATGGCATTGAGAAGGTGCGTTTTTCCCAGTCCGACACCTCCGTAGATAAAAAGGGGATTATAATTTTTAGCGGGTTGTTCCGCAACTGCCACAGCCGCCGCGTGGGCGAATTGATTGCTTGTCCCGACGACAAACCGCTCAAAATTATAATTCTGCTTAAGGGAAGGATGGATCCGGAGACGGGCCGGTTTTTTGGGAACAGGCGTCGTTTTTTCAAGAACATGCGCTTTTGCCGGGACATGACCTCCTTCTTCACCGATGAGAAAATTAACGATCAATGCAACACCGGAAACAGCAGAGAGAACATCGGTAATGACGGTGCGATAATTTTCCATCAGCCAATCTTTGAAAAACTTATTAGGAACGGACAAATGAATCTGGTTTCCTTCCAGCGAAGCCACCTTGATCGGTCTGATCCAGGTTTCAAAGTTCTGCTGGCTTAACTTTTCTTGAATCAGAATAATGCTCTTTTCCCATAGTATTTCCAATGTTACGCTACCTCATCAACACACTTATCAACACTTGTTGATAGACTGAATTCACCGTTCATCCATCAAGATTCTGAATAGACGGTTCAGATCCTCCATAGAGCTAAACCGGATTTCTATATTTCCGGATTTCTTTTGATGCTGACGAATCTGTACACGGGTCATCAATTGTTTGGACAGGACCCGCTCCAGGTCCGTCATATAGGGGTCCTTTTTTTCTTTTTTCTTTTCCGGTCGCACCTTCTTGGTCCCTTGGATCAGGTGCTCGGTTTCCCTCACCGTGAGGGCTTTTTTCAGGATGAGTTCAAGAACCCTCATTTGCTCTTTGGGCGACTCCAAAGACAGCAGCGGTCTGGCATGGCCTGTGGTAATTTTTTTCTCGACCAGTGCCGTTTTAATGGCCGCAGGAAGCTTGAGCAGCCGGATCGTGTTGGCAATGGTGGATCGGTCTTTTCCCACCCGCGAGGAAAGGTCCTCCTGTGAAAGGTTAAATTTGCCGGTCAGGGTTTGATAGGCCTCTGCCTCTTCAATGGGGTTCAATGCTTCCCGCTGAATATTTTCAATCAGGGATAACTCGGCCACATCAAGATCCTGTGCGTCCCGGATAATAACAGGAACACTTTTCAGACCGGCCTGCTGGGCGGCACGCCACCTGCGTTCTCCGGCAATGATTTCATAGCCTGCTCCTGATTTTCTGACAATAATCGGCTGAATGATGCCGCTCTTTTTGATCGATGAAACCAACTGTTTCTGGTCATGATCGTTGAAATCCTTGCGGGGCTGAAAGCGGTTGGGGGAGAGCTCTTCGATGCCGCATATTAAAAATGCCGGCCGATTATTCAGGTCTTCCAGCAGGTCGGGAAACATGGCCCCCAGCCCTCTGCCCAGTGAATTTTTTGGTGGCATCTATATCCTCCCGCAGATCAGGATCTCTTTGGCAAGATCCATGTATGATACGGCCCCCCGCGACCGGATGTCATAGAGAATAATGGGAAGGCCATGAGAGGGAGCCTCGGACAGCCTGACGTTTCTCGGAATAATGGTTTGAAACACCCGGTCCCCGAAATGTTTCCTGACGTCCTCGCTCACGCGATGTGACAAAAGATTTCTTGTATCGAACATGGTCAACAGAATACCGCCCAGTGCCAGAGATGGGTTCAACCTGGATTTAATCAGCTTTAACGTATTTAACAAATGACCGAGGCCCTCCATGGCAAAGTATTCGCACTGGAGGGGAATAATGACGAAATCGGACGCCACCAGGGCATTAACCGTCAAAAAACCCAGAGAGGGAGGACAGTCAATGATCACATAATCATACAATCTGTCAAGGTTTCTGATGAGACGGCGAAGCTTTTTTTCTCGATCATCAATGGATACGAATTCTATCTCGATGCCAACCATTTCCTGATTGGCAGGAGCCAGATCCAGATGGGGAATCGGGGTTGAGACGATCACCTCGCTGATCGGTACCTGACCGATGAGCGCGTGATACATGTTTTTCTCACGAATCACCTGTTTGTCTATTCCCAGGCCGCTGGTGGCATTGCCTTGCGCATCACAGTCAATCAGCAGCGTTTTTTTTTCAGCTGTGGCCAGTGATGCCGACAGGTTAATGGCCGTGGTGGTCTTTCCCACACCCCCTTTTTGATTGGCTATACATATGATTTTAGGCATGATTTAATAGAACACGGTCACGCTCATCGTTTCGGTAAACTGGTGGTGAAAGCTATCACAGAAAAGGTTTTTTTTGAAGGGATTTTTTACATAAAAATATATTAAATATCTCTTTGAAATATCAGGANNCCCTGTGGTGCCAGAAAAAAATGAGCCATCTCAAGCAGTTTTGGGAGCTTGAAGGCCGCACGTGATATGACCATGTCGAATGTTGCCTGAAGCGACGCATCCTGCATCATTTGCTCAGCACGGGCATGGAGGACGAGAGTCTGAGACAGTTGCAGGCAGCGGATCATATGTTTGAGATAAGATGTTTTTTTTCGGGACGATTCCAATAGAACGACCTGCAGGGAAGTCATGACAATTTTTAAAGGGATGCCCGGGAATCCGCCACCTGAACCGATATCGAGGAGCCGGCCTCCCGGACGGGGAATGAACGGTACGGGGGTCAGCGAATCGATAAAATGTTTGATGATAATATCCTGTGGGGTGTCTGTAGACACCAGATTAATCTTCTTATTCCAGAAAACCAGTTCTTTGTAATAGATGTCAAAAAGATTCACCTCCCGCATCGTCAGGGGGACATGGATTGCACGGGCTGATTCAGTAAGCATCTCGCGAAGATTTCGATCCATGATTGAAAAATATCAGAATGATGGCGATGAAACAATTAAAAAGTGAAGGGCACCCTTTTTTATGATACATTTGACGCAGTGCTGAATGGGGGTCCTGTTTGATGATCAGAGACTGGGGGAGGCAAGATATTTGCAGCTACATGTTAATACGGAGAATATAACCCTTGTCCTGAAGGGGCCGAAATATCCGGGGAATGTCGGCTTTGTTGC
>PMNM01000011.1 GCA_003161855.1 Syntrophaceae bacterium
CATGGAAGTAGTCGCCATCAACCAGATCAGTCCCGATCAGGTCATCCTCTTCACCTGGGGATTCGTGACCATCAGCGCCACCCTGATCTATACCTGGATCGTCATGGGCCTCTTAGTGGTCGGATCCATCGCCATTACCCGGAATCTTTCGACCGACCGGACCCTGTCTCGCTGGCAGAACCTTCTGGAGGTCATCGTCGGCGGCATCCGTTCCGAAATCAGGGAGGTCGTCAAGGAGGGCGGAGATACCTATTTTCCCCTTATCGGTACCCTGTTTCTCTTCATCCTGTTTTCCAACCTCTTTACTTTTATTCCCGGTTACGTGGCGCCCACTTCGTCCCTTACGACCACCTCGGCCCTTGCGATTGTAGTCTTCTTCGCCGTCCCGATCTTCGGCATCGCAAAACAGGGGGTCATTGAATATCTGAAGGAATATTTTCGCCCGACCTTCATCTTCTTCCCCTTTCACGTCATGGGCGAATTATCCCGGACCCTGGCGCTGGCCGTCCGGCTCTTCGGCAATCTCATGGGTCACGAGAAGGTCATCGCCATCCTCCTGGCTGTGACCCCCCTGTTTTTCCCCGTCGTCATGCAGGCCCTGGGCCTCCTCATCGGCGTCATCCAGGCCTATATCTTCGCGGTCTTGACCATGGTTTATATTGCGTCTGCCACGCAGATGCATGAGGAAACGGAGCACAAACAGAAGGAGCATTAACCAACCCATTGATGATGAAATCGAAAAGGCGTCATTAATGTAAAACAACTAAGAAAGGAGGAAGGAATCTTATGGACAGCGTGAGCATTATTGGAATGGCATCAATTATTGCAGCGGGGATCTGCATGGGGATCGGCGCCATCGGACCGGGACTTGGACAGGGCAGGGCGGTGCAGGGCGCACTCAACGCCATCGCACAACAGCCGGATGAAAGAAACTCATTGACGAGGACCCTCTTCGTGGGTCTCGCCATGATCGAGTCCATCGCCATCTACTGCTTCGTCATCTCCATGATCCTGGTATTCGCCAATCCGTTCTGGGCCTACGTGGTGAAAAAAGTGGGAGGATAATCCATGCACATCGACTGGTTCGTCTTTTTCGCCCAGATCGCTAACCTATTTATCCTCATGTTCCTGCTGAAAAAGTTCCTCTTCGGCAAGATCATCGGGGCCATGGACGCCCGGGAGGCCAAGATCGGCGCCGTCTTTGCGGAGGCTGAGGCGTCCCGCCAGGGGGCCGAGAAGTCGGCGGAGACCTATGATCAGAAGCTCCGGGACCTGGAGGTGCGCTATGAAGAAATGCTCAACCAGGCCCGCCGGGACGCGGAAACCCACCGGGATCAGTTTCTGGCGAAGGCCCGGGAAGAAGTCGATTTTCTCCAGAAAAGGTGGGTCGAGGCCCTGAGGTCCGAACGACAGCAGTTCCTGCAGGAACTGCGGCATCTGGCGGGAAACCAGATCTACGCCGTCAGTCGCCGCGTCCTCAAGGATCTGGCCGGCCTTGACCTGGAAGAGCGGATCGTCGAGGTCCTCGTGGAACGTATTGCCACAATGGATGAACAGGAAAAGATAAAATTTTCCACCCCCATCGCCGCAGGAGGAATGATCACCGTCGCCTGTGCCTTTGAAATCCCCGAAGCGAGCCGATCGAGGCTCAGCGACGCCTTGAAAAAGCGCCTGACAGGGGAGTTCGACGTGGCCTATGAGCACTCGGACGATATCCTGTCGGGTTGCGAGCTGCGATCGAACGGCCATAAGATCGCCTGGAGCATGAAGGATTACCTCGACTCCCTCGAGGAGCGGTTCTATTTCGCTCTCTCTGAAGAGGTGCAGGAACGAACATAGGGGCGAGAATGCCCCATCAATAACAAAGATCATGAGGGCAATCATGACAGAACAGGAAGAATTGAAGGCATTTCTGGACGGCGCTTTCCAGACCATGGACAACGTCCTTGCCCGGCAGGAGGCGGAACTTCGGGACCGGGAGATCGGCATCGTCAAGTACGTTGGTTACGGCATCGTCCGNNTGGTCTTCAACATCGACCCCGAGGAAATCGGCGTCATTCTCCTGGGACACAGCGAGGGGCTGGACGCCGGCGCCGAGGTGCGGCGCACTGACCGTGTTCTCGACGTCCCCGTGGGCGAGTCCCTGATCGGCCGCGTCGTGGACGCCTTAGGACGCCCCCTGGACAATCAGGGGGAGATCCGGACGGTGAAGCGGATGCCCGTAGAGAGGGAGGCCCCGCCCGTCATGGCCCGTGATCCCGTAACGGTTCCTCTCCAGACGGGGATCAAGGTTATCGACGCACTGTTCCCCATCGGCCGGGGCCAGCGGGAACTGATCGTCGGGGATCGCCAGACAGGCAAGACGGCCATCTCGCTTGATGCGATCATCAATCAGGCAGACAAAGACGTCCTGTGCATCTACTGCACGATCGGGAAAAAGGCCTCCGATACGGCCAAGGTCATTGCCGATTTAAAGCAGTACAACGCCATGACTTATGTAACCGTCGTTGTCGCCACAGCAGACGACCCGCCGGGCCTCCAGTTCATCGCCCCTTACGCCGCCACCTCCATGGGCGAATACTTCATGGCCGCAGGCAGAGACGTCCTGATCATTTACGACGACCTGACCTGCCACGCCCGGGCTTACCGGGAGCTGTCCCTGCTCCTCAGGCGGCCCCCGGGCCGGGAGGCCTTCCCGGGAGACATCTTCTACATTCACTCCCGACTTCTGGAACGATCAACCCATCTCCGGAAGGAACACGGCGGCGGGTCCCTGACGTCCCTGCCCATCGTGGAGACAGAGGCCCAGGATATCTCGGGCTATATCCCGACCAATCTGATCTCCATCACGGACGGGCAGCTCTATCTCTCCCCGCGGCTTTTCCAGAAGGGCATTCTTCCCGCTGTGGATGTGGGAAAATCCGTCTCCCGCGTGGGCGGCAAGGCCCAACTGCCAGCCTACCGGGCCGTCGCATCCGATCTCAGGATTTCCCACGCCCAGTTCGAGGAGTTGGAGACCTTCTCCCGTTTCGGCACCCGTCTGGATGAGGCAACACGGAAGGTCCTGGAGCGGGGCTGGCGGGTTCGGGAGATCCTGAACCAGCCTCAATATAAGCCCATCCCCGTGTCGGAGCAGATCGCAGCGCTTCTGGCCGTCACCTCGGGAAATTTCGACGGCATCGCCATAGAGAAGATCCGGGAGGCCGAAGGGAACCTTCGCGAGCGCGTGGTGAAAAAACACGGCGATCTGTGCGCCAGGATCGCCTCGGGGGAGAAACTTGGCAATTCGGACCGGGAAACGCTTCTCCGGTCGGCCGAGGAGACGGCTTCATTACCGACAAAGGAGCAGGACCGTGCAAACCGCTGAAGCCCTGAAACGAAAAATCCAGAGCGCCCAAGACCTTCTGGGCGTCGTGAAGACCATGAAGGCCCTGGCTGCCGTCAGCATCCGCCAGTATCAGCGNNAGACCGGCATTCCGAAAGAGGAGCGGATCATCATCGCCGTGGGGGTGCGAACGGCCGACATTCTGGAGGACTCGGGGCAGAAGGTCTTTGAGATATTAACCACACCGGGATCGACGGCCGGCATCACGTCCATGGTGCAGGATATCACCCTGCTGCTTGAGAACTGGCGGTTCAAGATCGCCGTGGAACGCATGCATCTTTACTACAGTGAATACGTCTCCGGGGCGATATACCGCCCGCGGACGCTGAAGCTCATACCTGTGGATCATCAGTGGCTTGTGGGCCTCCGAAGAGAGAANNCTGCCGACCTTCACCATGGACTGGGATCGCATCTTCCGGGCCCTGATCCGGGAATATCTCTTTGTTTCCATCTACCGGGCCTTCGCCAACTCCTTGGCCAGCGAGAACGCAAGCAGGCTCGCCGCCATGCAGAGCGCCGAGAAGAATATCGAGGAACGCCTGGAGGAGCTAAGCGTCCATTTTCATCGGCAGCGTCAAATGACCATCACGGAAGAACTGCTTGATATTGTGGCGGGCTTTGAAGTTCTGAAGGAGTCTCAGGCATAAAAGGTCGCGAGGCTAA
>PMNM01000133.1 GCA_003161855.1 Syntrophaceae bacterium
ACTATCGTTATTTCATTCATGTAATCGATGGGATAGAAATTATTTTTCAGGGATTGTCGTCCTGGCACGGTCTTTTCATTAGTAATGGGCAAAGCTCAGAGATCATAAAGAAAGAAAAACAGAAATTAAAAATAAATCATAAAAAAGTCCCAAGGAGGAAACAGATCATGAAAAAGACATTAGGAACAATGGCAGCAGCGGTAATGGTGGTTCTCTTGACGGCAAGCTTCAGCTTTGCGGAGTATACGTTAGGCGGCGTGGGGAACTTCCCCTATTTCCAGCTGGGTTGTCTGATTGTGGGGGGACTGATCATCATCTCCCTGAAGCACAAATATGAGAAGATGTATACCGGAGAAGTGGTAGGTGCCTTCGCGCTGTATACGGTGCTGATCGCCCTGTTCACCAACCCGGTCATCGATACCATCAAGATCATGGTGGGTTAATATTCCCCATCGCGATAAACGGACGTCTGACCCAAAGCTCTTTTCATAATCTATCCCCACTGAGCCCCTCTCCNNTAAGGACAGGGGCTCTCGCGTTTCAATAACACTGCATCAGCAGAATGACGTACTGGTCCTGAAAATTCTTGTTGACGTGGAGCAGGTTTGCGGATTTGAATTGGTTGACAAATTCCGCAACGCCGCAGGCAGTCGTGGCGTTTAGATACCCGCAATCCCGGATATAATCAAACTCCCCATCGGGTCGGATCTTTTGCCTCCAGACTTCCTTTTCCTCGGAACCGATAGCCATGCCGAAGGATAAGAACAGAGGCCGGGAACAAGAATGACCATGGGTCTCCAGCCATTGGAGGCTGTCCTGTTTCGTCTGGAAAGACCGGATGGCTGTCACTTCCCCGACGGCGCCATCCTGCTCAGATCTCAGATACAGCCAGCAGCTCCGGTCGACCTGATTCACCTGGTCATGGAGAAGACCGGATTTTTCCCGGAAATGGGATTCCGACGCGGTCGCTTCATCCACGCTGCCGGCGAGGGCAGACCGGACCACATGCAGATCCATATCTGTTTTCAATAATTCCAGTCCTCTTTCAAAGGAAAGGTTCTGGCTGGAGATGGAAATGTTCCGTCCGGTCAGGTTCAATCCCTGGGCGACATAGAATGAAGCCGTATTGGCCATGGTGTTAATGAAATTATAGGGCATGGGGAGGGAATGAAGGCGGTAGATCTGGTTGAGAACGCTTTCCGTATCCCCCAGATTTCCGTTTTCTGTTGTCAGATAAATGCTCGTATCGCGGCTGATCTGCTGATTAAGCACGCATCGGTACGCCCCGATAAGGGCAAGCATGACGAATTTATTGATCCGGCGGAAATAGACGTCGGTATAGCGTTTCAATTCTTCTTTCAGGGTTTTGACATCGGCCGGCCGGGTCAGAAACGTGGCTGCATTATGAATAAACATCAATCATTTACTTTCTATTGGAGACAATCAGCGAGGTACAATTTCCGCCGAATCCAAAATAATTGAGCATGAAAATCCCGTCTTTCACAGGGAGAGGTTCGATCAGCGGCGTAACCGTCAGTTCCTCATCGGGAACCGCAAAACCGGGAGTTGCCGGAACAAAACCCCTTTTCACCGATTCCGTGAAGAGGATCAGTTCCACAACGCCGGAGGCGCCGACCGTATGCCCGATGAATGGTTTGAGACCGGTGACGGGAGGCATCCGGTCGCCAAAAACCTGCTTCAGGCCGTTGCACTCTGTCCGGTCATTCACATCGCTTCCCGTGGCATGGGCCTTGACCGCATCAACCTGATCACNNGTCGTCACATTAAAGTTATCGCAGAGCGTCGCTCCACCCAGATAATGGAAATCCTGTTCTGTTTTGCGTTGCCGGTCGAGAATGACGGCGCCGCAAGCCTCTCCCATGATGATCCCGTCCCGGTTTTTATCGAAGGGCTTATAGGATGATCGGGCGGTCAGTCTCAGGGACTCGAATCCATAAAAACCTGTATGATTGAAAAGGTCATAGCCGATCACCAGGGCCTTTTGTAAATCTCCTTTCTCAACCATGGATGCGGCATAAAGAAAGGCATTGGCACTGGAGGTGCAGGCCGTGGTGAAGGTATAGCAGGGGCCCTTGATGCCAAAGTGTCTGGCGGTTTCATTGACGATAGTCCCGTACCCGAAGGAGGCCCTGGAAAACAGATCCAGGGCAACGGAATTGGACGCTTCATAATAGGATTCGTAAATGGGGATATCGATCGATGTTGAGCCGAAGAAAATCGCCAGCCCTTCGACATCCTCTTTTGTCAGGGCCGCATCCGCGATGGCTCTTGAAACGGTATCAAACAATATTTCATAAAAATAAGTCTCCAGGTTTTGCTGCGGAGGATGATTTCGATGAATCCGGTAATAGGGGCGAGTGTCATCCATCCGGGCCAGGGTCAAAGGGATAAAATCAACATGAACATCCTTTTGCCGGACCTGCGTCAGGATGTCTTCCAGGTCCTCTCCCAACGAACAGACCAGAGACTTTCCTCGAATGTAGACGGGATATTTCAAATCATGACTCCGGTTGGATAAAATCTGCGAAAGTATTGATAGAGGTCATGATCCGCCGCATCTCCTTGCTGTCCGTGATCGTGATTCCATATTCCTGCTGAATGGCAATGGAAATCTGCAGGGCATCAATCGAGTCGAGTCCCAATTTTGAATTTCTGCCAAAAAGAGGCGCATGATCGTCAATCTCATGGACATCAATCCGGTCCGCCAGATCGCAGGCTTCGATGATCAGCCGTTTCAGCGCCGTTTTGAAATTTTCATCAAGAGATCCCTTCATAAAACTCTTTTTCCTTCAAATTCTTTATTGAGAATCCTGGCGGTGAAAAGCAGCATGACCGTGCCGAATGCCAGCAGTAAGATGGCTTTGGGTAAAACATCCCGGATATCCCCATTGCGGAGAAATACATCCAGGAAACCTTCCAATCCCCAGGACATGGGCGAGAGATTGGACAGTTTTTGCATAAAATCCGGCATGACAAATTTTGGAATCATAATCCCGCCAACCGCACCGAAGATGATGTTCAAAACTCCCCCGATGGTTGTGGCCTGCTCCGTGGTTCTCGCAATGGAAGCGATCAGCAGGGCGACCGCAATGGAGCTGAAACTGACGCTGGCCGCAATTAAAAGAAGCCCTCCCCAGGAGCTTCCCAGCGTGAAGGCTGTTCCCCCCAGGAGAGGAGG
>PMNM01000004.1 GCA_003161855.1 Syntrophaceae bacterium
GATGCTTTCCCTTAATGCTTTTTTAAGCCTGTATGAATCTACAAAGGATCCCCGGTGGCTTGAATATGCAAAAACCGCAGGTAATTACACCGAAAGCTGGATCTGGATATGGAATGTACCAATGCCTGTGGGTGCCAACGATTCTACTCTGAACTGGAAACGTGGAGTGTCGACTGTTGGAGTTCAGGGCATAACTGCTCAGGCATCAGGCGGTGTAGACGAGTACCTGGCCTGGGGTGCGCCGGATTATGCAAGATTGTATAAATATACTAATGATGAACATTACCTGGATATTGCACGAATACTTCTGTTCAATACCAAGGCTATGTTGGCATTGCCCGGACGCACATACGACTTGTTAGGGCCAGGATGGCAACAGGAAAACTGGAGCATGGGACGGAACAGAGGCTACGGATCACACAGAAGTTGGTTGCCATGGGTTTCCGTTAACCACCTCCATGGCATTACCGGCATCGAAGAGTTCGATAATGAGCTGTATCAAAAACTTTCCAAAGGGAATTGACGACGTATAGAAAAGAGAATATTAAAGAAATAAATTTTATAAAAAGAATCAGACTTATGAAGAAAACAGCACTTTTACTTGCGATGTTTGCAATGTTATCCAACGGATCGGGCTTTGCCCAGCAGCCTTCGGCTGTCAAAGTTGACGGCGGATTATTACAAGGAACATTTGAAGACAGCCTGACGGTTTACAGAGGTATCCCATTCGCTGCACCACCAGTTGGTGACCTGCGATGGCGTGCCCCTCAGCCTCCCACGAAATGGGAGGGAGTGAAGCAGGCAACGAAGTTTGCTCCCGGACCGATTCAGGGAGGAAATCCTCCCTCTGGAAAAAGTGAAGACTGTCTGTACCTTAACATCTGGACTCCGGCGAAATCCACCGGTGACCGCATCCCCGTGCTCGTATGGATCTATGGCGGAGGATTTGGTGCAGGAGCCACATCAGAAAAGAATTACAGCGGAGAGAATCTGGCTAAAAAAGGCGTTGTTCTGGTAAGCATCGCCTATCGCGTGGGACAACTGGGATTTTTAGCGAACGCTGAGCTAAGCAAGGAGAGCCCAAACCATGTTTCGGGAAATTACGGTCTTATGGATATGATCTCAGGTCTGCAATGGGTTAAGAAGAATATTGCTGCATTCGGAGGCGACCCCACTAAAGTGACTATTTTTGGTGAATCGGCCGGAGGAATTGCTGTTAGCATGCTCTGTGCTTCACCACTGGCTAAAGGACTGTTCCAGGGAGCCATTTCACAAAGTGGTGGTAACTTCGGACCTCCAAGGCCAACTACTTTCCCGGGTGAAAACCAGAAACGTCTTGCCGATGCTGAACGCGATGGACAGACATATCTCAAAAATGCCGGTGTATCTTCAATAACCGAACTAAGGAAAATTCCTGCCGATAAACTGCCAGCGGTACGCGGAATGTCATGGCCAATTATTGATGGATGGGTGATTCCCGACGATCAATACAAGCTTTACGAAGAAGGTCGTTTCAACGATACTCCTATTCTTGTTGGCTACAACTCTGACGAGGGTGCAAGCTTTTCTCCCCCAAAAACTCCAGAAGATTACATAACAGGAGTTAAGACTCGTTATGGTAAATTCGCCGATGAACTTATCATAGCCTATCCTGTTGGTTCAGACGCAGTTCCAAAGACCGCCCGTGATCTTGCCCGTGATGCTGCATTCGGCTGGCAAACATGGATATGGGCCCGGCTTCAGACAAAGATCGGAAAATCAAAAGCATTCTATTACTATTTCGATCAACACCCTGACTATCCTGAAGGTTCACCCCGTGTCGGATATGGCTCACCACATGGTCAGGATGTGAATTACGTGTTCAAGCATCTCGATGCCTCGAATCCTCAGACTACGAAGACAGACCTTGAGATATCGGAAGCCATGGCCACTTATTGGACCAATTTCGCCAAGCGTGGCAATCCAAGCGGTGAAGGAGTCCCGGTATGGCCGGCCTTCAGCGATGCCAACCCAGTGGTGATGTACTTCAGCCAGACTCCGCACACGGGACCGGTGCCCAGCGCCGAATCACTTAAAAGCCTCGATGCCTATTTCGCGTGGAGGAGGACACCAGAAGGAGAGGCGTGGGCCAAATAACACATGCATTCCCAAAATTGAATCAATTATTTATTATAGAATAAACCATGAATGAATTATGAGAAAATTAATTAGGTTTCCATTTATCGCTATATGTTTCGCAACATTAGCAATATTGTGCAATCCAGAACAAGTCACAGCGCAAACTCAGACAAAAGAAAAAAAGCAGATTGTTCGAGGGGAACAGGCACCTCCAGCCAATACCGGACAGAATAATTTCGGCGGACCCCGCCCTGCTGTCGGCGCTGGTGGACAGAGACCGGCAATTCGGCAACCACGTCCGGAGCCAAAAATACGGACTATTTCCCTTGATGAGATTTCTATGAGCGATCCCTATATCTATCCCGACAAAAAGTCCCAGACTTATTATCTGACAGGAACCGGTGGACGTCTCTACAAAAGTAAAGACCTGAAAATGTGGACAGGCCCTTACCCGATCATAGACCTTACAGAGACCTGGATGGATGGACTCTTCGTAGCAGCAGCCGAGATTCACCATATTGGTAATAAATACTATTATGCCGGCACATGGAGCGATCACAGCACATTGATCGAAGCCGTTCCCCGACGTTACAATGTGCCACGTAACCAGACACAGCTTCTAGTAGCCGATTCGCCTGATGGACCTTTCAAGCCGTTGGTTGCCGGCCATGAATTCTGCCTTGGCCCAGAAGACTGGGATATCATCGATGGTACACTCTATGAAGAGGATGACACCACGTATTTAGTATTCGTTCATGAGTGGACCCAATTAATCGATGGAACCATGGATTACATGCCTCTTTCAAAAGATCTGACTCATCGAACCGCTGAACCAACCACCATCTTCCGTGCCAGTGAGGCTGCATGGTCCAAAGAGATGAACACTATAAGTGAAGCCACCTTTGGTTTGAAGATGCCGGGATGGGTTACCGACGGTCCGGAAATGTTCCGAACAAAATCTGGCAAGCTCGGCATGCTGTGGTCGAGTTGGGGTGAGCACCGTTATGCGCAAGGTATAGCTTATTCCACATCCGGAAGCATCAAAGGTCCATGGGTACAGGAACCTGAGGCTTTCAAAGGCGATAATTCCGGTCATGGAATGTTGTTTACCACTTTTGAAGGCAAGCGTTTATATATTGTCCACCACCAAGAAGGAAATGGGCCGCGAAAGCCACAACTTTA
>PMNM01000192.1 GCA_003161855.1 Syntrophaceae bacterium
ATCGGTTTAACCTCTTCTAACAAACTTTTATCAATCAGATAAGTGATTCCTCTATCCGTAAAGATCTCATCGTTCTCCTGTGACTCATCCAGAGCCATGCCGAGAGAGGGGCCGCCTCACCCTGCCTGCATGAGAATTCTGATGGAATGCGGTTCCGTCCGATTATTCAGGAACGATTTGATCATTTCGCTTGCCTTTTCCGTTATGTCTAACATTCTTCCTCCTTCTCGGGTGATTCTTTAAATGGATACCACCCTCCAATTTTATTTAAATTATTCACTTCACGGCCGATTGTCAATGAGATTCGTATTTCTCCACAACCTTCCGATATTTTTCATGAATCATATTCCGGTCGAATTCATAGAATTTCTGAAGCATGCTATCCTGTTCTTCCTGCGAAAAATAATTCATGCAGGGGTAAAATAACTGTTTGTCTTCCTTTTCGATATGGGGGGGATAGAGGTTTGCCAGTTCCGTGAGACAGGCGATAATCTCTTTGCGGGCGGTCTCCTGCCCTTTCAGATATTGCTCATTGGCTTCCGACAGCCTGAGGACTGTTTTTCGCGCAAAAACATGCTCTTCCATCAGTTCATCGATGATCCTGGCATGTTCGGGTGTCAGTCGTTTTTTCGCCAGTTCCTTGAACAGAATATTTTCTTCCTTGCCATGATGGGTCTGGTCGGCATAGGTTCCGAAAAAATCAACCGCTGCGTCGATAAAACCGGTATTGACGCTTTTTTGCTCTGTGTTCTTCTCAATTTCCACCTTGAACAGGCGGGCCATCTTTTCAATCAACCTGTGTTCCCACATCAGAGGTCCAATCGGTTTCATCGCATGTTCTCCTTTTTCATGTCTTGTTGTGATTAGGTTAGTTTCTTCCCTTCCGTGGCAATGTCTTTCAATCCTTGCCGGTCGAGGATGGTGATGTGGCTCCCTTTCATGCGGATCAATCCCTGCCGGCTCATCCGGCTCATGATACGGGAGAGAGTCTCCGGGATCGTACCTAGGAGCGAAGCCAGCTGTCCTTTTGAGATGTCGAGACTGATTTTGTTGGCATCAAGGTCTTTTTCACAAAGATAAAGCAAATGAGCTGCAAGTCTTGCCGGAACTTCCTTGAGGGAAAGATCTTCTATCAAAGCGCTAAATTTCTGCAGGCGCCGCGACAAAACGGCCAGCATGTTCAGCGCCAGGGAAGAATCTTTTCTGATCAGCGCAACGAAAGCCTGCCGGGGGAAAAACAGGAGGGAGCTCTGCGCGTCCGCCTCGGCAAAGGCCGGAAATCCCTGCCCCGTAAAAACGGCTACCTCACCAAAGGACTCTCCCGGACCAAAGATGTGAAAGATCTGTTCCTTGCCTTCCGGCGAAATTTTGAAGACCTTGATGCGACCGGATTGTATGATGTAAAAACCGGTTCCTTCGTCTCCCTCGGCAAAAATCATCTGCCCTTTCTGGTAGGAGCGGGTTATGGCAATCCTGGCCAAGGTCTGGTGATGCTCACTGGGTAGGCCTTCAAATAACGGGTTGACCGCAAGCTGATCAGCAATCCCCATTTGACGATCTCCTTTTACTGAAGTAAATTACAACTGTCCTTGACTTAAGTCAAAGCACATTTCGTTTCCCGTCGTTAAATTGTCCTCAAGGAGAGCCGTGCTTTCCAGAGATCGGCCGGAGATTGGACACAAAAAGCTTATTGAATAAANNCAATCCAAATTATTGATGGCAAAGCCAGGCTGGTTGCCGAGAAATACTGTGACGGGCTGGGCGCCTGTCTCGGGGAATGTCCCGAAGATGCGCTGACCGTTATTGAGTCGGAAGTCGAAGCCTTCGATGCGGAGGCCGCCGAAACGCATCTGAAGTCGCAAAAATCGCAGAAGTCCGTTTTGCTTCCCTCTGCACCCGCCATGCCCTGTGGCTGTCCGTCCACGCTGATACAGACCTTTGTGTCACCAACGGCTTGTCAGCAAGCGAATGAGCCTGTATCACAGGCCGGTCCTGCGTCGGCTCTCTGCCACTGGCCTGTCCAGATCAGGCTGATCCCGCCGACCGCTCCCTTTCTGAACCATGCCGATTTACTGGTTGCCGCCGATTGCACCCCTGTTGCCTACGCCCGTTTTCACCAGGATTTTCTGAAAGGGAAGGTTGTCCTCATGGGTTGCCCGAAATTTGATGATGTGCAGGCTTATGTTGATAAATTCGCAGAAATTTTCCATAACAACGACATTAAAAGCGTCACCGTGCTGGTGATGGAAGTGCCCTGCTGCCAGGGACTTCCGGTTATCGTCCGAAAAGCCATGTCCCTGGCAGGCAAGGAAGTTCCCCTGGCAGTGACGGTTGTTACCACCCGCGGTGACATCCGGAATGTCATGTAAGGGATAGGGTGTGTCCGGTAAACCCCGCAGGAGGAAAATGTCCAAGCTATTGCAGAAGGATGTCAGTTCCTGGCATCCTTCTTTTATAATCCAGCCCACAAGGCGACATGATAAGTGATCATCCCGCCAAAGAGGGAAACCGTCAGCATGAGAATCAGCGAGGCGGTAAACCATTTCCAGTCTTCCATCTCGCGCTTCATGGCCGTTACCGTCGCGACACAGGGGACAAAGAGCATCAACACCACCAGGAAAGCCAGGGCGGAGGCCGGGCTCACCACCTTCGGCAGAACGGACACCAGTCCCTGTTCCCCGACGCCATAGAGGACAGCCAGCGTGGCAATGGCGTTTTCCTTGGCCATAATACTCGTCAACAGGGCCGTGATCATTTTCCAGTCCAGTCCGATCGGACGTCCGACCGGCTCAAAAAAACGTCCGATCTGGGCCAGAAGGCTGCTCTCCACGTTGCCGTCGGGCAAATAAGAGAGGATCCAGATCAGGACGGAAACAACCAGGATCACCGTTCCCGCCCGTTTCACAAAGGCAAGGGTCCTGCTCCAGACGGCCAGCCAGATCGTTCTCGGGTTCGGCTTGTGATAGAGGGGGAGCTCCATGATGAAGGGCATCGGTTCCCCCTTCATGAAAAACCGGTTAATGAAAACGCCCACAGCTCCCAAGATCAGAATGTTGGCGGCGAGCAGTGACCAGGAAACGAGGATTGCTGCTTTCGCAAACATGGCCGCTGATACGAATGTCAGGACGGCCAGCCGGGCCGTGCAGGGAACAAATGGGGACAGGAGGACCGTCAGCAGTCTCTCCTTCCGGGATTCCACGATCCGCGCCCCGAGGACGGCAGGGACATTGCACCCGAAGCCGAGGCATAAGGGAATGAAACTCTTGCCGTGGAGCCCGATCAGATGCATGAAGCGGTCCATGACAAAGGCCGCCCTGGCCATGTATCCCACGTCTTCCAATACGGCCATGACACCGAAAAAGATCAGCAGGATGGGCAGGAAGGTCAGGATGGACCCCACCCCGCCGATGATGCCGTCAATCAGGAGCCCTCTGATCCATNNCCGAATTGGTAAGTGATCAGAAAAACGAGACCAAAAATTCCGAGAAGAATCGGAATGCCAAAAACAGGACGGGTCAGGATATGATCGATGCGGTCGGTGGTCAGGACCTGGCCCCGCTTGAATCTGGAAACGGCCGCCCGGGTAATTTCTTCAATCCAGTCATAGCGCCCGTCCACCACGGCATGAAGCGAATCTTCGTGTTGAATCAGCAGCGTCCGGATCTCACGCCACACGGGGACGGGCAGGAGACCCTCCATCATTCCGGCATTTTCAGGGTCACCCTCCATCAGCTTGGTGGCGACCCAGGGAACGATGAAGGGCGGCTTTACATAGGCCTGGATCAGCTCCATGATCCTGATAAAGACATCACGGTGGTCCGCTGCGACATCGGGCCGGCGGGGACAATAATCCACTTCTCCCCTGGCGAGGGCGATTATCTGAAGGACAAGATCCCGAATACCCACGTTTTTTGAGGCAACCATGGCAACGACCGGTATCCCCAGGGATTTCTGGAGGGCCTTCACGTCGATTCGGATTCCCTGGGCCTCCGCCACATCGATCATATTCACGGCGACGACGACAGGAGGACTGAGCAGCAGCAGTTCCGAAAGGAGATAGAGGCTTCTTTCAGGTGCTGCGGCGTTGACCAGCAGGACGATGACATCGGGATGGGTTTCAATGATGAAATCTCTGGCGATGCGTTCTTCTTCCGAAAAAGCTGTCAAGCTGTAAGTGCCGGGAAGATCAACGATCCGCATTTCCACATCGTCTGATACATGGGTGCCCTCTTTCTTCTCAACCGTCTTCCCCGGCCAGTTGCCGACATGCTGCGATAGACCGGTAAGAATGTTGAAAACTGTCGATTTGCCCACGTTAGGCTGACCGGCCAGGGCTACGGTCATTTTTCTCTTTTCCTGGGTAGGCGCGATTTCACCGGGGGCGGCAGCAACCCTGTAAACCATGATCTTCTCTGCCTCGCCGCTTCCCAGGGCGACGCGGGTGTCAGCAGCCTGTACGATAAAAAGGCCGCCGCTGATGCGCAGAACCTTGATGTTCGTGTTCGTGGCGATCCCCATGGCGGCCAGCCGGCTGGTCAGGGATTGCCCACCGGAAATCGTTTGAACCAAACCGGCCTCGTCCTCCTTTAGTGAGGCCAGAGAAACCAGTTCGCCGGCCGGAGCCAGACATTCTTTTTCATAGTATGAAACAGACAAAAGACAACTCGCTTTTTCAAATGACGCTTATCCGCCGGCGATGCTTTCTTCCTTACCGGGCGGATGCAATATTCTCTATCCGCAAGGCATGCCATTCGTTCAAGGAGCACCTTAGATGAGGGGATGGATGAAGTCAAGACCCGTCATGTCTTCATTCATGCTTCCCGTTCTATAACCTTTCAAATCCAGAGCGGTGTAAGTGAAGCCAAGTTTTTTGAACTCATCATGCACTTTGTCCATCAAACCCTTTTCAAAAAACTTTACACGCTCTTCTGCTGAAACCTCTATTCTTGCCATATTTCCATGATGTCTTACTCTGACTTGTCGGAACCCGGCGTCAAATAAAAACTGCTCGGCCCGATCCACGGCGAGCAGTTTTTCCCGCGTTATTTTTTGCCCATAGGGAAATCGCGACGACAGACATGCAAATGCCGGCTTATTCCAGGTAGGCAAATTCATTTCCTTTGATAAAATCCTGATATTTGCTTTCGTCATCCCTGCTTCTCTCAAAGGGCTGACAATTCCAAGCTCGCTGGCGGCCTTTGCCCCCGGCCTGAAATCATCAAGATCATCAAAATTGGAGCCGTCGGCAACATGCTTTAAATTTCTCTCGTTGGCAAGACCGACTATCTTTGAAAAAAGCTCATGCTTGCAGAGGTAGCACCGGTTCAAAGGATTTTCTGAAAATCCTTCTATTTCAAGCTCTTCTGATACTATAACTCGATGAGGGATCCGATGCCTCTCCACAAATTCGACGGCTTCGGCGAATTCCCTTTCGGGATAGGTGGATGAGCGTGCGGTGACAGCCAAAATATTTTCCCCGAGAACATCATAGGCAACCTTCAGAAGGAAGGTGCTGTCTGTGCCCCCGGAAAAAGCGATGGCCAGACTCTCCAAAGACTTCAAATGATTTTTTAATGTTTCAAGTTTGACACGAGCGTCCATCACGTCGACCTATGACTGCCGCCGGAATATTTTTTCATTATAGGAATCCCATTTCTGAAGCTGAGCGATGGTTTTTTTCTGTTCCAGCTTTATGTCACAATCTCTATGCCGTCGCCAATTTTAATTTCCCCGCCGATCAGCACCCTTGCAAAAATCCCCTCCCGGGGCATGACACAGTCTCCCACTGTTTTGAAAATATGACATCGGTCGTGGCAGATCTTGCCAATCTGGGTAACCTCAAGAAGAACCTGAAAGCCGGCCTTCAACTTTGTGCCGATGGGAAGTGATGGCAGGTCAATGCCTTCCGTGGTCAGGTTTTCCGCAAAATCTCCGTACTGGACGTGGAGACCCTTGGCCCGGATCTTTTCAATGCTCTCCCGGGCCAACAGGCTGACCTGCCGGATATCCGATCCGGCATGGGCATCATGCTGGATGCCGAAATTCTCGATGAGAAGTCCGCACCCGATGTCAGATTTTTTTTGTCCTTTTTGATCGGCGATGTTGACTGCTAAAATTTTCCCTTTGCAGTTCCGCATTTTCATGATCCTGATCTGTTTAATCCTTTTTCCCGGATGGAAAGCGTTTTTTTGTTGCCTGTTCTTTGAACTGTTTTTCACCGAAGACGAGATCCTGCTTCTTCAGAAACACCTCTGTGTCGGGCGGCACGGAATGGGTGATCCAGACGTTGCCGCCGATCACCGAGCGGGCGCCGATGACCGTTTCCCCTCCCAGTACCGTCGCATTGGCATAGATGATGACGTCATCTTCGATCGTCGGGTGGCGCTTCCTGTTGCGCAGACTTTCGCATTCTTCCCGGCTCAGCGACAGGGCCCCCAGCGTCACACCCTGATAGAGTCTCACATGGTTGCCGATCACCGTTGTTTCACCGATGACAACGCCGGTCCCATGATCGATGAAAAAGCTTTCTCCGATTTGGGCGCCCGGATGCATGTCAATTCCCGTATGGCTATGGGCGAATTCCGTCATGATCCGAGGGATCATGGGGACGCCCTGATGATGGAGCTGGTGCGCAATGCGGTAAATTGTCACCGCAAAAAGCCCCGGATAACTGAAGATGATTTCGTCAAATCCCCTGGCCGCCGGATCACCCTCATAGGCCGCCCGGATATCCATGGCGAGAAGACCGCGCAATTGCGGCATGTCGCGCAAGAAATCAACAGCCGCCTGTTGCCCGCGCTCTTCGCAATGCGTGCAGGGTTGGTTATTCCGGATGCAGTCGTGGCGGATCGCCAGCATGACCTGGTGAGAAAGCGCTTCAAAAAGAGCGGTCACCTCCTGACCGAAATAGTAGTTCATATTCACCTGATCGACCTGCGTCTGGACGAAGTAGCCGGGATAGAGAACACGGCGTGCCCGGTGCAGGATATCGATGATTGCCTCGCGGGAGGGAATCGGTTCGGGACCGATATGATCAAAGCAATCCTTCCGGGTGCATGTATATACCAGCTGATCGACAATCGCAGGAATCTCCTCACGAAAGCGCTGGATCGTGGTCAAATCAGCTTTACATTGTGTATTGCGAACATTGTCGTCCATGGGCAGGAAACTCCTTTTTAAGTGCTTGCACAGGCCTGTTCACCGGGATGCCAGTAGGGAGACATGCTGCGCAATCTTTCAATGATAGGGGGCAGTTTTTCAATCACAAAGTTGATTTCTGCCTCTGTATTATAGATGCTCAGACTGAAGCGGATGGAACCATGGGCCATCGTAAAGGGAACGCCCATGGCACGGAGCACATGGGAAGGCTGCAGGGAACCCGAGGTACAGGCCGAACCGGAGGAGGCACAGATGCCATATTCATCCATCAGCAACAGGATGCCCTCGCCTTCGACAAATTCAAAGCTGATGTTCGTGGTATTGGGAAGCCGGTTCAAACAGTCTCCGTTGACCCGGCTGCTGGGGATGCGNNGCCAATTCGCATGCTTTTCCCAGTCCGATGATGCTGGGCGTGTTTTCCGTGCCGCCCCGACGTTGCTTCTCCTGGTGTCCTCCGATCAGGAAGGGTGCGTATTTCGTGCCCTTACGGACATAAAGAACACCGATCCCCTTGGGGGCATGCAGCTTATGGCCGGACAGGGAAAGCATATCGATGACATTCGTCTTCATCTGGAGAGGAATCTTACCGACCGCCTGAACCGCATCTGTGTGGAACAGGATCCCTCTTTCATGAGCCAGCTCAGCAGCCTTTTCCACGGGGAAAAGGACTCCCGTTTCATTATTGGCCCACATCAGGCTGACAACCGCTGTATCCGGGGACAGACTTTTTTCATACTGATCGAGATCCAGCAGGCCGTCTTTATCGACCGGCAGCTCCGTCACGTGATAGCCCTGCCGGGCCAGATCTGTATATAGCGCCTTAATGGCGGGATGTTCCACGCGGCTGGTGACAAGATGACGCCGGTCGGGATGAACGGCCAGGGCGGATCGGATGGCCGCGTTGTCGCTTTCCGTTCCACAACTGGTGAAAATGATTTCTTCTGGTATGGCCCCGATAAGGGAGGCCACCTGTTTCCGGGCCTCATGGATTTCCTGTGCAACCTGACCTCCAAAGGAATGCATGCTGGATGGATTTCCGTAAAGATCGCGAAAATAGGGAAGCATGGCCTCCAGAACTTCCGCTGCGACCTGCGTGGTTGCATTATTGTCCAGATAAACTGTTTTCATGGGACCACCTCCTCGATCACCAGTTCCGGCGAGACGAGATCCCGCAGTTTTGATTCCACNNTCGTGCTTCAGAGAAGGCCTGATTTCCCGCTCTATGGTTTCCTCGATCATTCTGATTTTCTGAATATTGGAAAGTTTTGGTCTGACAGCCGGCTGGGCGCCCGCCTGCACCCTCTCGATGATCTGCCGGATGGCTTCGTGACAGTTCCCGCAACCGCCGCCTGCTTTGGTGTAATTCGTCACCTCTTCAACGGTGGTGAGGTTGTTCTCCCGGACCGCCCGCTCGATGTCCCGGTCTGTAACGCCAAAACACTCACAAATGATCTGTGCCCCCGGATCCTTTACAGGAGCGCCCCGATAATTTGCCACGGCCGCTTCCAGAGCTTCCTTTCCCATAACGGAGCAGTGCATTTTTTCCTGGGGAAGTCCGCCCAGAAAGGCCGCGATATCCTGGTTGGTTACTTTCATGGCCTCTTCCAGCGTCATGCCTTTGATCATCTCCGTCAGCGCCGAGGACGTGGCAATGGCGCTGGCACAGCCAAAGGTTTTGAACTTGGCCTCCTTGATCCGTTTGTTTTCATCCAACTTGAATGAAAGTTTGAGGGCGTCCCCACAGGCCAAGGAACCCACTTCCGCCACACCATCGGGATTTTCCACTTCTCCGATATTGCGGGGATTGAGAAAGTGATCTTTGACTTTATCGGTATATTCCCACATAAGCTTTCTCCTTTGATAATTTTAGAATGACCATTTGCCTTAATTTCGAAAGTCGCATTTTACCCTAATTAAACAAGTCAAAACCTGCTTGTCAAATAGATAGTTTCCGACGGGTAAAAGCGATGGCAAATCGATCCCTGCCGTAACCGATTCAGCTTTTTCAAAACTCCGGCTCTGCCAGATCATGGGGGCTATTGCCATCCATATGACAGAAGATAGCCTATTAAACAAGTATAAAGAACTAAACAGGAATCGGGAGAGTGATGAGAATAGCATCAATTCTCAGTTCCCCTGATTTGAAAGTATTCCGTTTGAAATGGGTTTGATGGATTGTGGGAAAAGGGATAGCCTCCTGCCCGGGATTACTCTTACCGTCTCATGAATCCGGGAAAAATGATAACACATCAAGCGCGGAGAGACTGCGGCTTAAAGGTTTTCTATTTTCTTGCTGAATCTATGGGTAAAACGCATAAACCGGCGTATGGACATTCTCATGGTTAGATAAACCATGGAGTCAACCGGGGGTTAACCCACACGATATTCATCCCAATTCTTCCTGGGTAATCTCTCCATTGCCGACGCATAGAGGGTGGTTTCACCTGTGGAGTTCTGTTTGGCGATCAGATAGGTGTTTGTCTTGTCCTGGCTATAGGAAGCGATCATCTCACCGATGGTTCCTTCCGCCTTTTCATCGATTTCTCCGATGGCTAAAGCCGTCGGCCCCCGGAAATTTTCCGGCGTGAAAAGGACCTGTCCCGGTTTTGCCAGATGGAGGATCCGCTCGTTTTCCTCCTTTGTACGGCCCAGAATCACCTTCAAGTCGGGTCGCAGGCGGAGGTGGCGACCCATGGTGAGAAGCACCAGATCGGTGTGCGTATAATCGGGCTGATGGGCAAAGAGGTCTCGCAGGCGGGCGGCGATCACCTTGTCGGTCAGGAGGCAGCCCCCGGCGGGACAGGGGTAGTCCTTGACTCCCAGATGTTCGGCTAAAGCGAACTGCGGCTTCCGGGTCCGTCCGGACATGGCCAGGAGCTTTTCCCGGTCCACGATGCCCTCCCGTTCCGGCCGGGTGGGTTCGAAATGCAGGGCGGACAGGGGCCTCAGGATGAGGCTGGTCAATCCGCTTTCCCGCTCGATCAGGTTTATCGTATGACGCTGCTGGGACATGGGCCGCTGT
>PMNM01000140.1:0-2639 GCA_003161855.1 Syntrophaceae bacterium
GTCTACCATCCGCTGGCCAGAGCCATCACAATCAAAAAAATAGAGACATCGATGCCGGACAGCTATATTGCCGTCGTCACAGCGGGAACCTCTGACCTGCCTGTAGCCGAGGAAGCCTCTGTCACCGCTGAATTTTTTGGAAATCCGGTCGAAAGGATCGTCGATGTCGGTGTCGCCGGTGTGCACCGGCTGTTCGACAAACTGGACGCCATCCGAGGCGCGAGGGTCATCGTCGTTGTCGCCGGCATGGAAGGCGCCCTCCCCAGCCTTATCGGCGGGCTCGTGGACAAGCCCGTCATTGCCGTACCGACCAGTGTGGGTTACGGTGCGAGTTTTCAGGGGCTGTCCGCACTTCTATCCATGCTCAACAGTTGCGCCGGGGGGGTCTGTGTAGTCAACATCGACAATGGCTTCGGCGCCGGTTACATGGCCAGCATGATCAACAAGCTGCGTTAATTCCGATTTCGTGAACTCAAATAACCTTGACGATATCGGGAGCGTGCCTGTCAGAAGCTGGAGGAATACTGGCCGGGTAGCCGATGATAATCGGCGCAACGATCCGGCAGTCCCCGGGGATCCCCATTTCGCCAAGGATTTTAGGATCACGTACGTGGGCGCCCAATCCAATCCAGCAGGTTCCCAGCCCTCGAGAAGAGGCAGAGAGCATCAAATAGGCAACGGTCAGGGCACAGTCCACATCGAGAAACTGGATGTTTTTTGGGCCGATGACATAAATCAGGCAGGAAGCGTTATAAAAGACATTGAAATTTCCATCACGAAGATTGGCCTCATAGTTTTTCAGCGGGGATTCAGGATTCCGGGCAAGATCAGAAAGAAGACTCTGTTTGCTGTCGTCAGAGAGCCTTTTGAGGAAACCCCTGTTTTGAATGATTACAAACTTGCAGGGTTGAGCATTGCTCGCCGTCGGGGCAAGACAGGTCTCCTGAATGATTTCTTTTAGGATGGACAAAGGTACTTCTTTTTCCTGAAATTCCCTGATGGAACGCCTGTTTTTTAAGAGTGTCTGGAAATCCATGCTGTATCCTCCCTTCCTCACTGAAAGATTTAGAATAAACTCTCTCGTTTCTGCTCTATCCTTGTTTCCCGGAAATTCTTGAGGTCTGCCCTATCCACGCTTCCTTCAACCCACCCATTTTACAAATTCACTGAGTTCTGCCCTTTTTCTCTCAAAGCGGTTGAGGGGAAAATCCGGCTCCGGATATCCCAGCGCTATGCCGACAATAACCCGCCTGTCTTCCGGAATGGATAAAATTTCCTTCAAAATTTCTGGGTGTCCCACTGCGACAGCCATGATGCAGGTGCCGAGGCCCCGGTCATGGGCGAGCAGGCAGATCGTCTGGGTGACAAGACCGACATCAAGCATGGCGTACTCAACAAGGCTGTCCTTGGGGATGCAGGCGACAATCAGACAAGGAACATCAAAAAGAAAGGCCATGTCCAGAGAATATTCATCGCGGGCATCCTTATCTTCCCGTTTTACGGCAAGCGCCTCCAGCACGCTTTTTCCCACCTCCATGTATCTCTTTTTCATGGCCTCGGGCCAGACTCCCGGCATCGGTACATCTGGTGAGAAAGCTTCTCCATCACTCATTTTCTGGCGGTTTGCCTTTTTGAATTCCGCCAGAGGCTTTCCGGTCAGCACATAAAACTCCCAGGGCTGGGTATTTCCCCAGGATGGCGACCAGCGCGCCGTCTCCAGAATTTCCTGAAGCAAGCTCCGGGGAACCGCATCNNGTTCGAATATCATAACCGCGCATCCGTCAGCGGTAGATCAGGGCCATTCCGGTTGCCGGGTAACGTTCTCCCACCGCAGCGCCAAGCGGCATGATTTCATCGATTTTTACCATATCGTCCTGCGACAGTTTCACATTAAATGCCCCGATGTTCTCCTCCAGACGGTCGCGTCTTTTTGTTCCGGGAATGGGGATAATATTGTCGTTCCGTGCCAGGAGCCACGCGATGGCCAGTTGTGCGGGAGTACAATCCTTTTCCTTAGCCATCGCCTCGATGCGCGAGACAAGATCGAGATTCTTATTAAAATTCTCACCCTGAAAGCGCGGCGACTGGCGGCGGTAATCGTCCGGCGAGAAATCTTCGAATTTTTTGATCTGCCCCGTCAAAAAGCCCCGTCCGAGCGGACTGTATGCGACGAAACCAATGCCGAGTTTGCGCAGCATCGGCAGAATGTCCTCTTCCGGATCACGGTTCCACAGGGAATACTCACTTTGCAGGGCCGTGATGGGGTGCACGGCATGGGCGCGGCGTATCGTTTCCGGTTTGGCTTCGGACATGCCCAGGTAACGCACTTTTCCGGCCTGAACCAGATCTTTCATCGCCCCAATCGTTTCTTCTATCGGCACGCTCAGGTCGACACGATGCTGATAATAAAGGTCAATATGGTCAACGCCGAGACGCCGGAGCGACTGATCGCACGCCTGCTTCACGTATTCAGGCCGTCCACTGACGCCCCGGGAATTCGGGTCTTCCAGGGAGCGCATGATTCCGAACTTCGTCGCTAAAATCACCTCATGACGATGATTTCTGATCGCTTTACCCACCAGTTCCTCATTGATAAAGGGACCGTAAATATCTGCCGTATCGAAAAAATTAATGCCGAG
>PMNM01000140.1:2672-2824 GCA_003161855.1 Syntrophaceae bacterium
GGAATGACGGCCACCTGACGATCATGATGTGATTGGACACTCTCCACAATGGCTTCAGAGGGAGATGCGATGGTATGGATACCGGTCAGTGCCCGTTGAGCCTCCGTAAGACCTTCACTGTATAGATAAATATTTGCCTTTTTCATGGCCTT
>PMNM01000007.1 GCA_003161855.1 Syntrophaceae bacterium
GCCTCCGCTCCCAAGACTCCTTCCTCAGCAGCATGAATCAATACACTCTGCTTCAATGCCAGATCAATGCTCTCATCCAAGGTCAGAATACCGCGCACCTCATCCGCATAAACGGATGAATGAGAGAAGAGAAAGAGTGCAATCATTATGATCCATCGCCATGAATAAAAGCGGATGTTCATCCTGTTGATATTCGCCATAAAGTCAATAGATAACCTAAACAACCCTTTCATTAAATAAGACATAGTAAAAGCTGACAATGAGGGGAATTCCTGCCACGATGGTAAGTTATTTGTCAAGGATAAAGAAACTATGCCTTTCCTTTGATTAAAAAAGAAAAATAATGTAAAGGATAAGTTCATTTAAGCTAATTTAACAAAAAATATCGGCATAGGCAATGATAATGCTTCTTAATATAATAGCTGAGACTGAGGCGATTCTGTTTCTAAATATAAGCATAAGACCCCTGTAAAAAAACATGATTTTATGATTTTTAATCCCGTAGAGCCTTCAGATTATCCGAAGCTGAAACACTTTTTTGAAAGACAACCTTATAATTTGAGCATCTATTCCCTCTTGTCTATTATTGTCTGGAGTAATTGCTTATTTAGAACGTATTATGCCTTGGATGGAGATACCCTGATCATCAGTAATGAGTCTCTTTGTAATCCCGATGACCGTTATCTGATCCTTCCGCTTTCAGGCTCGGAACTCTTTACACCTGAACGTCTTCACGATCTTGCTATCGATCTGGGATATCGTCATTACTGGTTTGTTCCCGGGGATTATCTTGAAACAATGAGCCATCGCAAAATGGAATGCTGGTTTGAAATCATAGAACAACCGGAGTTCGAGGATTACGTGTATCTGACGGATGATCTCGTCCAGCTCAAAGGAAATCGGTTTGCTAAAAAGAGAAATTTAATCCATCAGTTTATCAGGGATTATGTTGAAAAAGGTAGGGTAGAAGTATCCGTTATGACACCAGATCGGACTGGCGAATGCATGGAGTTCCTGGAAAAATGGTGCGAGCAGCGCCATTGTGATGCTGAAGGTAATGAAAATCTGGCCTGTGAGAAGCGGGCTGTGATCCGTGCATTCCATCATCTGAATATCATGGAGGGGAAAGGAATCCTTGTCCGGATAGACGGTGAGGTCAGCGCCTTTGCGATCCGTTCTCACCTGAATGAGAGAATGGGGGTTCTTAATTTCGAGAAGGCCTTTTCGGATATCAGGGGTCTCTATCAATTTCTGGATAATGAATCAGCCAAGCAACTTTTTTCCGGCTATCAATGGATCAACAAGGAAAGTGATATGAAGGTCTCAGAACTGGCGCAATCCAAGAAATCCTATCATCCAGCCATGCGCGTCAAATCTTACCGGCTGAGCCTTCATTAAGTATTCATTCCAGGGTCATCAGACTTTCCCATCTCTGCCATTCGGTGGCAACGGGCAGTCCTTTTTCTCTCAAAATCTCAATAAGTTTTGGATCATTAAACCGCAGGTAGGGATTCACTTTGAATTCTTCATCAAGTCTCGAAAAGATATGATCGGGATGATAGCGGCTCAAATAAGCGTCGATCTCTTTGTTATCCGGTTCCAGCCTTCTTGCAAAGACCATGGCATCCCGCACGTAATCATGCCCGGCATAAATAATCGTATGGNNGAATCATCCGTATGACCCGGGGTTTGAACTACCAAAATTTTATGACCATCGATACCAATCTCAAATCGATCTGGCAGTTCTTCCGGCTTTAATCGTCTGGCTCCGTACTTTTTAAGCAATGAGACATTACCCAGGGTATGGTCGGGATGACCGTGCGTATTGGCGACAAAACGAAGCGCCAATTTTGTCTTTTCAAGGAAAGCTGTGATCTCCCCCACTGCCCCGCCGTCGATGACCATGGCTTCTTCTCGACCAAAAATCACATAACTCAGATTATCAGCGGCATAGCGGAACTGTTTAACATTCAGCATAAGGTATTCTCAATCGAATCATCCTCATGATCAAAAAATATTTGATGAACCCTTGTACCCACAACAATATCTATTACATAGCACATAACAAAAGTTTTGCATAACCCTTGAAAAATGATTCGTAAGCGGCGAATCAAATGTTTTTCGCCTAGACAGGAGTAACGATAACCATTCAATATTTATCATAATGATCCCCGATCCTGGTGGAAGCAAAAAGATTTTTGAGCCGTAGCGAACCATTTTTTCAGATAGCTATAAGCATCACCCTTGAGCAGCGCAGGTTAAAAATCGGCATGATAGGAAAAAGTTGACATCCGGCCCTTTCATAGATATACAGGAAATTCAAAAGCATGCTAACGATGTAATGGACCATGAAAAATCGCCGGATTCATATATTATCCCTTCACTTCGCTGTCTTTTTCATATTCGGTCTCATGGCCTGCGCACCTAAAGCGATTCCACCACCACCCAAACCAGCGAACATTGCCGTCGTACTTGGCGCCGGGGCCGTCAAGGGATTTGCCCATATCGGTGTTCTCAAAATATTGGAATCACAAAAAATCCCGATTCATATGGTTGTCGGCACCAGTGTTGGCAGTCTTGTTGGAAGCCTGTATGCCTATGGATATGACGCTTACAACCTGCAAATGATAGCCTATGCGCTGGAAAGAGACGACCTCATCGATATCACCCTCCCCGACAACGGTTTTGTTAAAGGAGAAAAACTCGAAAACTATGTCAACAGGATGGTGAAGGGTACTCCCATAGAAAAATTCAGAATACCTTTTCACGCCGTAGCCACCAACATTCAAACGGGTGAAGAAATGGTTTTCGGCACAGGCAATGCGGGTATGGCGGTACGGGCAAGCTGCTCCATTCCGGGTATCTTCAAGCCAGCCAGAATCTCAGGCAAGACTTATGCGGATGGCGGCATCGTCAGCCCTTTGGCGGTTGATGTCGCCAGACGTTACGGCGCTGATGTTGTCATTGCTGTGGATATCTCCACCGGTCCCGTTGCAACGATTCCCCAGGGAACGGTAGAAACCATCCTTCAATCCGTTGATATCATGTATGCCAAAATAGCCGCCTTACAGATTCCCAGGGCAGATGTAGTCATCAAGCCCAGCGTCAGTCATATCGGATCCACTGATTTTACCAGGAAACATGAGGCGATCCTCGAGGGAGAAAAGGCTACCCTGGCAGCGATGCCTGCCATCCAGGCCATCCTGTCAAGACTCCGACAGGAAGGCCGACTTCCGTAAAAAGAATTGTAAAAATATAATTCTTGCTGTATTAAAAAATAAAGATGAATCGGGGGATAAAAGACATGAAACGGTTTTTATTGACGATGACCTTACTGCTGATTCTTTCCATCGGTACGGGTTGCGCAGTCATCGGCCGGGGTAAGGACTTCCGGCCCATTGAGGAAAACACACTCTCTCAGGTGACACCGGGGAAAACCACCGCCGTAGACGTGGTGAAACTATTCGGACCGCCCAGCCAGATTGTTAAATTATCGAATGGCAACGCCTATGTCTATGACCGTTCATTGAGCAAAGCGACCGGCTTGTGGTTTGTGTTCGTGACCTTTGCCAATTACGACACGCAATACGATCGTATCGTGTTTTTCATCAACAATAATGATTTAGTGACCCATTATGGCAGCAGCTTCAAATCAAACGCGGCATCTTATGGCCTGCCCTTCTAAATTCGGACGATTGCTGTTTTTTCTTCTGTTTGTGACGCTGATCACNNATATGCAAGGAAAATTTGCACTCGTCTATAAAAGGACTTTCTATCGGGGCGGACAGATATCGTTCGGGATCCCCCTGAGCGAAGTCATCAAAACAAGCTTTAACTTGGAGGCTACTGCAAATCTCTCACGACACGACATGCTGACTCTCTTCTTTACCAATGACGGTGTGCTCAATGAAATGATCTATGAAAAAGGCACCAACCAGCCCTTTTGGAGCAGTCTCTGGAAATAAGTTTGACAGCTTCGTAAAAAATAATGAATTGCCCGAACAATCATGGACGGATGATGCTGCTCAGAAAGATCAAAACCGTCACACTGGGCTGTATAATATCTGGGATTATGATGCTGATTTTTATGTCTGCCCTGTATGCGG
>PMNM01000174.1 GCA_003161855.1 Syntrophaceae bacterium
CATTTCATTTCTTCATGGTATAAGAGAAATTCATGACCGATGAATTTTACATGAAACGGGCCTTAAGGCTCGCAAAACGTGGCGAAAAGTGGGTCAGCCCCAATCCCATGGTCGGTGCCGTGATCGTCAAGGGAAACCGGATCATCGGAGAGGGATATCATCGGCGATTCGGGGAGGATCATGCAGAAATCAATGCCATTCGCAGCGCTACCGAATCCATCGAGGGAGCAACCGTTTACATTATCCTCGAACCCTGCTGTCACCATGGCAAGACCCCCCCCTGTGTCGAAAACCTGATCGCCCGTAAACCGGCCAGAGTGGTCATCGGCATGCCGGATCCCAACCCTCTGGTCTGCGGCGGGAGTATCGAACGTTTATACCAACAGGGGATCCCGACCACGGTCGGGATCCTTGCAGACGAATGCAGACAACTCAACGAGCGGTTCATCAAATTCATGCAGACACGCGTTCCCTTTGTCACATTGAAATTCGCTCAGACTGTCGACGGCAGGATCGCCACATCCACCGGCCATTCCCGCTGGATCAGCTCTCCGTCTTCTCTCAAGTTTGCCCACACCCTGAGGGCCACCCATGACGCAATCCTCATCGGCTGTGGCACCGTCCGCCATGATGACCCGGAACTGACTGTAAGACAGGTCAAGGGAAGACACCCCCTTAGAATTGTTTTGGATTCTGGATTAAACATTCCTGTGGACGCACGGATTCTGAAGAATCAGGACAGGGCGAAAACGATGATNNAAAATCACCGGATCGACCTGAAAAAACTTTTTATTGAGTTGGGGAAAAGGAACATCTCTTCGATTCTGGTGGAGGGCGGAGCAAGGGTTATCACATCTATTCTGAAGGAGAACTTGGCGGACCGGATCGTCATGGTCATTGCACCGAAAATCATCGGGAAAGGGATCGAGGCTGTNNACGGGTCATCCGAAAAAATGGTGATCTCATTCTTGATGGACATATTCATCGTTAAATTGACCTAAACAAAAAAGCCCGGAAATCCATTCTGAAATTCCGGGCTTTTAAACCATGAATCTTATCTTTTATTTCACTTCTTCAAAGTCCGCGTCGACAACATCTTCATCTTTCTTGCCGGTCCCTGCTTGTGCGCCTGTGTTCGGACCTGCCTGCGGTCCGGCACCGGCCTGCTGTGCCGTGGATTTCGAATACATGGCCTCAGCCAGCTTATGCGAAGCATTGGTCAGTTCGTCCTGAGCGCTCTTTATGGCGTTGATATCGTCCCCTTCAATCGCCTTTTTAACCCTGGCGATGGCGTCCTCGATTTTCGCCTTCTCGGAGGCGTCGACCTTATCGCCGAATTCCTTGATATTTTTCTCAACACCGTAAGCCATCGCATCGGCCTGATTACGGGCTTCAATCAGCTCTTTCTTCTTTTTGTCTTCTTCAGCATGAGAATCCGCTTCCCGAACCAGCTTCTGGATTTCGGCTTCCGACAGACCGCTCGATGCGGTGATCTTGATACTCTGCTCCTTGCCGGTACCGAGATCTTTCGCGGATACGTGAACAATCCCGTTGGCATCAATATCAAAGGTCACCTCGATCTGGGGCATGCCTCTTGGCGCGGGAGGAATCCCTACCAGTTCGAACCGTCCCAATGTCCGGTTATCTGCCGCCATGGAACGTTCACCCTGAAGGACATGGATGCTTACTGCCGGCTGGTTATCCGCTGCTGTTGAAAAGATCTGGCTTTTCTTCGTCGGAATCGTCGTGTTCTTTTCGATCAGTTTGGTCAGGACACCGCCCAGTGTTTCAATACCCAGAGACAAGGGGGTTACGTCTAACAGAAGGACATCCTTCACATCACCAGCCAGGACACCGCCCTGAATCGCGGCCCCGATGGCCACCACCTCGTCAGGATTGACGCCCTTGTGGGGTTCTTTTCCAAAAATTTCCTTGACCTTCTGCTGAACCCGCGGCATGCGGGTCATCCCACCGACCAGAATGACCTCATCAATCTGTGCCGGTGTCAGGTTGGCGTCTTTCAGGGCCGTCCGGCAGGGTCCTTCCACCTTGTCAATAAGATCTTCCACCAGTGCTTCCAGCTTGGCNNTTGAGCCGCTGCAGGGCCATTTTGTCGCTCCGGATGTCGATGCCCTGATCCTTCTTGAATTCCGTAGCCAGATAATCAATTAACCGCTGGTCGAAATCCTCTCCGCCCAGATGGGTGTCGCCATTGGTCGATTTTACTTCAAAAACGCCTTCCCCCAGTTCCAGGATGGAAATATCGAAGGTCCCGCCACCCAGGTCAAAGACGGCAATCTTTTCATCTTTTTTCTTGTCTAACCCGTAAGCGAGGGCTGCTGCCGTCGGTTCATTGATAATCCTGAGCACGTTCAGACCGGAGATCTTTCCGGCATCCTTGGTGGCCTGCCGCTGAGAATCATTGAAATAAGCCGGAACGGTAATAACCGCATCAATGATTTTCTCACCCAGATACTCATCAGCGGTCTGCTTCATCTTCACAAGGATCATCGATGAAATCTCCGCAGGACTGTAATTTCTTCCTCTGATCGTCACCTGAGCATCCCCGTTTGATGCTTCTGTAATCTTGAAGGGGCTGACCGTCTTGTCATGCTGAACCTCACGGGAGGCGTATTTTCTTCCAATCATTCTCTTGATGGCATAGACGGTGTTCTCAGAGTTGGTAATGGCCTGCCTTTTAGCGACCTGACCGACCAGTCTCTCGCCACTGTCCGTAAAGGCGACCATGGAGGGCGTCGTCCGATTCCCTTCCTGGTTGGCTATGACAACGGGATCTCCTCCTTCCATGATGGCGACACAAGAATTTGTCGTTCCCAAATCAATCCCTATAATTTTACCCATTTGTCTTCATCCTCCTTCATTTATCCTTCATTTATCCAATGATTGCTGTAGGTTCATCATCATTGTGCGTCCTGTTTAACAGGGCACCGGCAAACGGAAACTTTGGCCGGTCTCAATAGCCTGCCATTCAGAAGGTACCCCTTTTCAAATTCTTCCACAACCTGGTTATTCCCATGTTCCGGGCTCTCCACCTGAAGCATGGCCTCATGGACATTCGGGTCAAAGTCCCTGCCCGTCGCCTCGATTTTTTCAACCCCATGTTTTTCCAGACAGCAATTGAGCTGATTCTGAACGAGCTTCAGTCCTTCCCTGAACGCTTCAAAATCATTGGAATTGCAGGCGTGCTCCATGGCCCTGCCCAGGCTGTCGACCATAGGCAGAATATCTTTGATCAAATTTTCCTGGCCATATTTGATGCAATCGGCCTTTTCCCGGTTGGCCCGTTTCTTATAGTTTTCAAGGTCGGCAGCTGCACGCATATATCGATCATAGTTGTCAGCGGCCTCTTTTTCCTTTTCATGGAGCTTCTGTATCAAATCCTCGATCTTATATTCACCATCGCCTCCGGCCTGCCCCCCTGTCAGAGGTTCCTGACCTTCCGATGTTCCCTCCACGATGTCTTTCTTTGCTTTTTTGACCATGTCTCGTCTACGAATATCCTTTCCAATCGTCGTCCATTTGTTACCTGACCTTTTCACATCACTTCATGTCGGGTCTTTGAAAGAGCTTTACATCGACCAGCTCGCAGATAATATGACTCGCGGTGATGTGAACCTCTTGAATCCGCGGTGTACTGCCCGATGAAACATGCAAAGAATAATCCACCATTTTCGCAATATCACCGCCATCCTTCCCTGTGAAACCAATGGTGATCATCCCCATTTTTTTTGCTGATTCAAAAGCCTTGACGACATTCGGTGACATGCCGCTGGTACTCATTCCCCAAGCGATGTCTCCTGCCTGCCCTGTGGCCTTGATCTGCTTGCTGAAGATTTCTGAAAAATCATAATCGTTTCCAATACTTGTTATAACAGAAGTATCGGTTGTCAGGGCGATGGCAGGCAACGGCGGTCTTTCAATCAGAAATCGGTTGATAAATTCACCGGCAATATGCTGAGCATCCGCAGCGGACCCCCCATTGCCGAAAAGCAAGATTTTGTTTCCCGCTTTCAGAGCGGCCGTAACCACATCAACGACCTGGACGATTTTACCGAGGTTCTCATTCAGGAAAATATCCTTGATCTGACTGCTTTCCTTGAATACCTTTACGACGTAATCATGCATCTTACCGCATCCATTTGTTTTTTCAGCCTCGGCATGCTTTCCTAATTGCGGCTAATATATTGATCGAACCAGGCCATGTCAAGGGTATGGCTTGATTAATTCATGAAGGGATCAAGATAAAGGAGAAGGGATTTAAGAGAAAAAAGAAGCCTGCCTGTTCCTGTCCTTCAGTTCGGCCAGTTTTCCCTTGTTCCAGCCGGCAATACGGCTGAAATACTGAGTGATTCTGGCAATACCCTCAACACTCGGAGACCCGCAGGACGGGCAGTTTCCGTAAAGACCGTCTGATGTGGTTCCGCAGGCAGAACAGTTTGTGAATTCCGGCGACAGGATGATCTGATGATTCCGCGTCTCATGAAAAACCCGGATGATAAAATCAGCCAGCTTTTCCACCGTGGGTCGGTGATCACCCAACCATAGATGGGTAACGGCGTTTGAGCCGATGAAGGGATGGAAGCGGCCTTCTCGGGCAGCGCGGTCAAAGGCAAGCACGGGAGCCGACACACTCAGGTGGGTGGAATTGGTATAGTAGATTTCACCCTTGATCATATTGCCTCGGATATAGTGTCCTGCTTCCGGTGAATAATACTTGAGATCCAGCCGTGCGAANNGACAGACGATCGGCTTCTGTTTTCATATGTCCGACAACCTGTAATCCGAAGGCCAGGGCATCTTCCGAATCGTGCATTTCCTGACCTCTGTGGATACGGACCAGTTCATTAAGACCCACCATCCCCACCAAGTAGATCGCATGAGCCATTCTCAGATAGGGTGATTCGTCCCCGTTCATGGTCAGCATGGAGAGGGGACCCTGGTCTCCGTAGGATAGAAGCTTTTCCATGAAGTCTTTTTTTTGAACGTGGCCCTGAACCGTCAGTTCCATAAGCTCAGAGATCAATAGAAAGAGCCGACGGTCATCTCCCTTGGCCTTATAACCCAGCCTGGGCAGATTCAAAGTGATATTTTGAATGGCGCTCTGCCTCATTTTCCATGGGGACTCCGAATCCTTGCCGTCGTAATCTTTCTGGTTGTCAGCCTGTCCGCCTGGCAACGACTTTCCTGTTTCCTCACGATCAAAAATAAAACAGGGGTTTCCCTTCTCGATCGCCACCTGGCAGAGATGATTGAGAAATGCTTCATGTCCGGGGGTTTTAAAAAATATTTCCGTCAGGTGAATCAACGGCCTTGGAAAAATGAATGGTTTTCCCGTGGCATCTCCTTCCTTAAATATCTCAAACAGAGACCAGGCAAATCGTTGCGCTTCTGTTATATAGTGCCCGTAAGTCTGACCGGTTTGCTCACCACCGGGACCGATCGCCGGTACATTTTCAAGATACCCCGGAACATCCCAATGCAGGTGAATATCGGTAAACATGGCCTGTCCGCCCCGGGCGGACGTGAGCTGGGAAAATTCATAGATGAGCATCTGGGCGAACTGCCGGATATCCTGGTCACGTTTGCCGACCAGATAAGGGGCGAAAAAATAATTAATGGCTTGCCAACCGATGATTCCGGCGCAGTGACCCTGCAGCATGGCGCCGAAGCGGACCAGGTGAGCCAGAACCACTTCAGCCTGTCTGGCCGGTTTGGCAACGGTCATGGAGTGAGGAAGGTTCAGCCCATATTTTTTAATATATTCCGGGGACTGGTGTGAATTATAAACCCGGTCGATATAGCCCAGGGCATGGATGTGGATATCCCCCATAATATGGGCATCTCCAACTTCACGTGAAAAAACATCATAGAGGGCGTATTCCCGCTTGATCCCTTCGGCAAGCACCAGATTCGTGCCTTCGGGACCATGGGGCACATTGGCACTTTCCTTATTTTGCAGAAAAATCAGTTGCCGAACATCATAAAGGGGAAATCCCAGCAGGGCATGCATGCGCCGGTCATGCTCAAGACCCCGCTCAATGAGCTTTGCATCCACCAGTTCCCGGATCAGCGGTGTCGTCAGCAGACTGATCCCCGAGGATACAATCTGTTTTTCCACATCCCTGCTGATGGTTTCCGCCGTATCGACATCAACGCCGGTTTCCCGGATCAACGCCTCAACGATGCGCTGCCGGTTCCATCGCACGATGTCTTCACCGGATGTTCTGACAAAGAGGGTAATATCCGTCGTTTCCAGAGGGATGGTCATATATTTGTTTTGATGATTCCTTCCCGATCATTGAGCGTTTTTTCCGCCGCCTGGGAGATCGCCTCGTCATGATGATGATCCAGAGAAAAGACCCTGAAATGAACGACGCGGGCCGGAATGAACCGGTAGATGTCATGAAGCGGCTCCGGTGAGGTTGTGCCCGTTGCCGGATTGAAAATATTGACCCGTTTTTCTGTCTGGGCCATGGGATTGATGGGGCGCGGATCCTGCGTTGCCAGGTCCACGCGAAGGGCGATCTTCTTCAGGCTGTCCGGCAGATCTCGCCTGATTTGCCGTTCATAATCACCGGCCGTGGAAAAATGGGTCCCTCTTTGCAGCTGGTCAATCGAAATCTCCGTGGAAAATGACATTTTCCACTTGACCTGCCGGTTATACAATTTCTCCCATTCCCGACCCAATCGCCTTTTCCTCGCATCCGAATCTCTCCGCCAATTGCGAACTTCATGGAACAGATGCCATTCATCGCAGAAAAGATAGTCGTCCAGCCGCTTGACAGGATCCGCGGGAAACAGGATATTTAACGATTCCCTGAAGATTTCCTGCAGGTGAAGATCAAGGGCCCGGGTGGTCCGGTGGAAGTAGACATTGGTATAAAGATTCAAGCGGGCATTCAGAAAGCGGCTGAGCGCCGAGATGCCCGCCTGATGGAGGGTCAGGCCTTCCTTGGTAAAAAAACTGTAAAACCGGAGCCGGGTCATATCCACTAAATCAAGGGAAAAGCCGGTCATATAGGCGTCTCGCTGAACGTAGTCCAGATTGTCCACCGTATAAATCCCCGAGAAGAGCTGTCTTAAAAGCTGCAGCCACCGCGGCTGCGCCTCCTCCCTTTTTCCAGGCATCCTGATCAGAAAAGCAATCTGCCGGGGGTTCAGGTACTCCCCTTTTTCAAAAGACCCCGAGGGACTTCTTTGAATGCGGCGGATGATCCTGCCCAGCTTCCGGGTCACAATGTGCTGCCCGATGACTTCGTGGGTCAAGTCGTACTGATCCAGAAAATGGTCATCAAAGAAATGACCATAAGGTCCGTGTCCCACGTCATGAAGCAGACCGGCCAGACGAAGCAGTTCCTCAACATAATTCGCTGAAGGGGTATCCCTGCAGACGTCACAGAGACTGGGATAGAGGGTTCTGCCAAATTCGCCGGCCATGTGCATCGTACCCAGAGAATGCTGGAAACGGCTATGTTCGGCGGCCGGATAAACCCAGCGTGCACTTTGAAGCTGACCGATCCGCCGAAGTCTCTGCATCCAGGGGGAATCAATCAAATCCTTTTCCGTGGTTTCAGATGGAAAATCCTCCACAGGAACGGTAAAAGAGGCATACTGATAGATCGGATCGGCGATCAGGGCCAGACCCTGATAGATTCTTGCGTATTCAACAGGCTTCTTCATGGGGTTAGGTTTACCTTATTCTTGAGCAAATATCAAACCCCGAATTATGCTTGACAGGGCGTGCGGCCTTGCGTAATTAGAAAACAAGTTTTGGACAACTAAAATGATGAGGGGACGAAAATCATGGGAACGGACAATGTTATCTTTCTGGAAGTTATAGAATGGTTTGATGAATCCGGGAAAGAACTGGTTCACCGAATCCCCGAAAAAGGTTCCGGTGAAATCAAGTTCGGCGCTCAGTTGACAATCCGGGAAAGCCAGGCCGCTGTTTTTTTCTATAACGGCCGGGCCTATGATGCCCTCGGTCCGGGCAGACATACCCTGCAAACCGCCAATATCCCCGTCCTGACCAAGGTGCTCAGCCTCCCCTGGGGTATGACCAGCCCGCTGCGGGCGGAGGTCTATATCACCAATATGAAGGTTTTCCCCAATCTGAAATGGGGAACCCGTGATCCCGTGGCCTTCAGGGATTCGGAACTGGGTCTCATCCGGCTCAGGGCCTTCGGCATTTTCAACCTCCGCATCCTCCAACCCGTTCTTTTCATCAACAGCCTCGTCGGCACGCAGGGTGTCTATACCACCGAGGAAATTGAAGAATATCTCAGTCGGGTCATCGTTTCCCGCTTCAATGATTTCATGGGAGAACACATCGATACGATCTTCAATCTACCGGCCCGGTATAATGAACTCTCGGAGGATCTGAAAAAACTCCTTCAAGATGATTTCAGCCGGTTTGGCCTGGGTTTAACCGACCTTTACATCAATTCGATTACGCCGCCACCGGAGGTTCAGAAAGCGATCGACGATAAAAGCAGGTTGGGTGTCTTTGATGATCTCAACAAGCTTTTAAAAATGAAGGCCGCCATGGCAATGGAAGCGGCGTCACAAACACAGAGTGAGGCTGGTGCAGGCATGGGGATGGGCATGGGATTCATGATGCCGGCGATGTTTGCCGACGCTTTCAAAAGTACGGCACCGCAACAGACAGCCGCTCCGGAAATGTTCAAATGTCCGGATTGTCAGCAACCCGTTACCCGGGAGGCCAAATTCTGCCCCAGCTGCGGGCATCAGATTCTTTTATTTCAGCAATGTTCCCAGTGCGGCAGCAATCTTCCACCCGATGCCAGATTCTGTTTCAAATGCGGTCAGCCCGTGGACATCAAAGCTCAACAAAAAAAGTGTCCCCATTGCGGGCATGACAATCTTTCCAATTCAACATTTTGTAATCAGTGCGGTGAGCGAATCTAACTGGAAAATCGAGCACCAGTGTCCTCAATGCGGTGCACCCGTCGTCATCGATGAGGCCGACCGTCTTTTGTCCTGTCCTTTTTGCAAGACGAAGCTTTATCTTATGACACCGGATCACTTCAGGTATTATATCCCTGCTCCCGACAAGACGTCGAGAGATATGGTTTATCTGCCCTACTGGCGCCTGAAAGGCACCTCTTTTTCCGTAGAGGCAAACGAAATCAGCCCCCGTTTTGTGGATACAAGCATCCTGGCAACCCATTTTCCGGGACTCCCCCGTTCTCTCGGTTTACGGCCACAGGCCATGAAGGTGAAATATATATCCCCTGACATGCCGGGACAATTTATGGAAACAAGCCTGCAGGCCCAGGCGGTTATCCCTGCGATTGAACCCTTCGACCCTTCGGGACATTCCTTTCACCAGNNACAAAGCCACCCAACTGGCAAATCCGGTTCATCTCGACGCTTTGTCCCCGCTGCGGCTGGAATCTTCAGGGTGAAAAGGACGCGCTGGTTATGATCTGCAAAAACTGCGACTCTGCCTGGAGCTGTTCAAAGACAGAGTTTGAAACGGTGCCCTTTTCTGTAATGACCGCTTTCTCCAAGGAAGCGATTCTGTACCTGCCCTTCTGGCGCATGAAACCCCGTGTGGAAGGCATTCACCTGGTCTCTTACGCAGACCTGATCCGGTTGGCAAACCTGCCCAAAGTCATCAACAGTGACTTTGAATCCGCACCGCTTTACTTCTGGTCTCCCGCATTTAAAGTGAGCCCGGCACTCTATCTAAGATGGGCTCGCCAGATGACAACCTTCCAGCCGGAAGGGAAGACAAGTGAAACCTTTGCCGGCGCATCTTTCTATCAGGTAACACTCGCCGGTTGGGAAGCCGTGGAAAGTATGAAAATTACCCTGGCTGATCTTGTTGTAGACAAACGGCGGATTTATCCAAAGCTTGCAGACATCCAGGTCTCCGCTGACGAGATCATGCTGGTTTATCATCCATTTATCGTCGGTCCCCACGAACTCATTCACGAAACCATGCATGTAACAATCGATCGGACAGCCTTGAGTTATGGGACTTACCTGTAGATTTTTTTGACAAGCCTGTCGATAAAGAATAACGTCTCACCCACTGATGAAACGATTGACTTACAGATAGGGAAGCGATGATGCGTAGACAAAGGGTATTCATACTTTTCCTGTGGCTGTCCCTAGGGCTTTTCCTCTGCATCCCCGCTCCGGGTGCCGCTCAGAACTGGGGTACGGTCATGTCAGTTCAGGCCAAAACCAATATCCGGGCGGACCGATCCATGAAATCCAGAATCACAGGAGAGCTGAAGGCCGGTGAAAAAATCCGGGCGGACTTCCTGAAGAACGACTGGTACGCCGTTTTCAATCTGAATGAAAAAAATCGAAATGAAGCCAAGGCGCTGGGTTACGTCCACACCCTGAACTTGTCTCCTCCGGTTTCACCACTGGCGGGCATGGAGGCCATTCTAATAAAAAATATGACCTTTAAAAAGGAAAAAGAAGGACATGAAAAGTTTTTAATCGAGTTCAACCGGTTCAATGAGCCTAAAATCTTCAGCATTGATGGGAAGAAGCCAAGAATTGTAATCGATATCCATAACGTATCTTCTGTAAGAAGTGGACTCTCCCGGATCGATGTCAATGGAACGCTCATCAAACAGATCCGTACCGCTCTGGACCGAAAAACAAACGGTATGAGAATTGTCATTGATGTGGAAGCCAACAGAAACTACGAGGTCGATCAAACCTTTTACAAGGCGGAAAATATTTTTGTCGTTGACATATCGGAAGATATAAAAAAGCCTGCAGAAACAAAACCAAAAGCAGCCAAACCTTAAGGCGCATTTCTCCCTGAAACATCCTCCCGCTGTGTGGACTTTACAGGCGGTACGGTTTAAACCCCTGCTGGCGGATACTACCTGTCCTGACGATCACCTTAGTTTTTTTATTCAGGCCATTGGATACGGTGAGTTATTTACCCCGGCTACGGAACATTTCAGCTGGAAATGAACTACGGATCAATCCTTGATCCCGTAGTTGGACTCCCTTGACTTACAGCAGACTTCTCTTTATACTCAAGCCATCCAAAAATTAGTTCTTATCCCACCGATAAAAACACGATCGACGGTTCTTGACGTGATGCAATAGTGTTATCAACATCAGCATAAAATAAGAGGGGTAAACGATGGGCCGTTTAAAAATCAGGCAATTAACGCCAAGGGCTCTGTCGGCCTTGATCCTGATGATCCTATCGATCACAGGCATCCTATTCTGGGTGAGCTATCGTTTTGTCAGGCCATTTCCGCCAAATACTTTGATGATGGCCACCGGCAGGGAAGGGGGCTCATACGCCATCTTCGGTGAGCGCTACCGACAGGTGCTGGCCCGTGAGGGCGTCCGGCTTGAATTTCACCCGTCATCAGGAGCTGTGGAGAATTTAAGGCTCTTGAGGGATGAATCCCAGTGGGTGGATGCGGGCTTCGTCCAGGGTGAAATCGGTAAAATTGAGGAAACATCGAATCTTGTTTCTCTCGGCAATCTAACCTACACCCCCCTGTGGGTTTTTTACCGGGGCAATGAAATTCTTGATGATCTTTCACAACTGAAGGGGAAAAGAATCGTTATTGGACCTGAGGGCAGTGGCATAAGAAAATTTGCCCTCGAACTGCTGAAAGCGGCCGACGCTTCCGGTCCGCCGACAGAATTGTATGATTTTGCCTATNNTTAGGATCGGCCGACAACCACCAGCTTGTGCTCGAATTTCTTCACGCAAAGGACATCAAGCTGATGAACTTCAGCCAGGCGGAAGCCTACACACGTCTTTTTCCGGATCTCTCTCATGTGATTTTACCGAGGGGGGTTATCAATCTATCAAAAAAAATCCCGCCATCGGATATCCACCTTTTGTCTCCGACGACGAATCTCATCGTGCGCAAGAGTCTGCATCCAGCCCTGGTTTATCTGCTGTTGAAGGCCTCCGTTGAGATTCACAGTGGAGCGGGATGGGTCAATAAAGCAGGGGAATTTCCATCTCTGAATAAGCAGGATGACCCGATCAGTGAACAGGCTCAACGGTTTCACAAGTCGGGGGGGTCGTTGCTTTATGACTATCTTCCCTTCTGGGCGGCCACATTTATCGACCGTATGCTCTTGATATTGATTCCTCTGGGAATCGTTATCATTCCCCTGATTGGAATCATGCCATGGATATACACTTCGAGAAACCGATCGAAATATTACCACTGGTATCATGAACTCAGAAATGTTGAGAAGGAACTAACGGAAGGAATGCCATCTGAAAATGTCAGGGCTTTGCAGTCGAGGCTTGAGCACATTGAGGAAGCTGTCGGCAGGATTCGTGTGTCCGTTGCTTTTTATGATGAAGTTTTCACTTTGGAAGAACACATCCAGATGGTTCGGCAGAAGCTTATCCACTTGAATCATCCCGCATCGAAAAAGTCTGATGATTTTAAGCATGAAAGCTCTGCGGCCATAGAGCAGAAAGACTAACGTCTAAAAAAACGAAAGACAATCCATGCAAACGCTTTTGTTGATCATTACAAAATATACTTATCTTGGAATTTTTATGGCCCTGGGACTTGGCATTTTGGGTTTGCCCATACCGGATGAAACATTGATGGCCTATGCGGGCTTTCTTGTTTCTCAAGACAAAATAAGCTATTTTTACACCATTATGGTGGCCTTTATCGGAACTTCCTGCGGCATTACGATCGGATATATTCTTGGCAGGACCTTTGGAAACCCGTTCATAAAAAGATTTTCAGCGAAGACGTATATGAATCCGGATCATGTTCAAACTGCAGAAAATTTTTATAACCGATATGGAAAGTTTGCATTATTCATCGGTTACTTTATTCCGGGCGTAAGACATCTGACGGCGATTTTTGCGGGGACCTCCCTTATGCCGTACCGTACATTCGCTCTTTTTGCCTATGCGGGCGGTCTCTTCTGGACGATTACTTTTGTGAGTTTTGGTTATTTTCTGGGCGAGAAATGGCATGAAGTTTATATGTATTCACACCGCTACATCCTCCCTGCCGTGCTTGTCGCCATTGTCATTCTACTGATCGCGATCTATTGGAAAACTGCGGAAGGAAAACAGACTGATCCTAAATGCGGGAAAGACAACGTTCAATAACTTTAGTAAAGCCATGAGTCAAAGTAAAAGCCGTATTTATGACTTAAGGAGAAGCGATATGCAAAGCCATACCTGAATAAAATAAATGGCCCTTCATGAAAAGCGCACTGGATTTACTGAATATTTCACCTCGCTTCACTTCCGTCGAAGCATGACTAAATTGGGTACGGCCGGTCAAGTCCCATCCAGTTTCTTACCCGTCACCTCTGCGTAATGTGTCTGGATTTTTCACGGGTTCATGACCAATTTCTGCTCCTCCCGGGGAACATACCATTTGATGAAATTGTAGCCGATGCCGAGCGGCGCCGGTTCAATCCCACGGAAGCGGGCATGGATGATGGGCAGCGCATCGGAGACATAAAGGAAAAGGTAGGGCTGTTCCTCCGCCAATATTTCCTGGATCCGGTCGTAACACTTTTTCCGCTGTGTCTGATCGAAAGTCCCCCTCCCCTTCTCCAGCAAATCATCCACTTCCCTGTTTTTATAAGACACGAAGTTCAACTCATCCGGCCCTGACTTACTGGAATGCCAGACATCATAAATATCCGGATCCATAGGGATCGTCCAGGCCAGAATCGTTGCATCAAAGCGCCGCTTGTTGATGAAATCGTTGACAAAGGCAGCCCATTCCAGGATTCTGATTTTCACATGGATACCCACCTCGGCCAGTCGCTTCTGGATAATCTCCGCACACTTCGCCCGGACTTCATTTCCCTGATTGGTAATGATTTCAAAAACAAAGGGCTCACCGTTTTTTTCCAGGATCCCGTCTCCATTGGTGTCCTTCCAGCCGGCCTCCGCCAGGAGTGCCCTTGCTTTCGCGGGATCATAGGGGTACCTTTTTACCTGGGAATTGTAGGCCCATGCGCCGGGCTTGTAGGGGCCGGTGGCCTCCTTTCCCAGGCCCAGCAGGATCCCTTCAATGATTTCATCTTTGTTGACGGCATAGGCGATTGCCTGGCGGACGCGCTTGTCGGCAAACATGGGTTTTTTCAGATTATAGCCTAGAAAGGTATAGGAAAAGGAAAGATAGCGATACTTATTGAAGCTTTTCCGGAATAGGTTGTTTTCCGTCTGTCTCGTATATTGAAGTGGCGTCAGACTCATGCGGTCAACCCCGTTGGCACGCAATTCGAGGAACATGGTGGCCATGTCCGGAATAATCCGCATGATGTAACCGTCAATATAGGGCCTCCCTTCAAAGTAATCCGGATTCGACACCAGCACGATTTTCTGTCCAGTCACCCATTCCTTGAACCGGTAGGGACCGGTACCGACAGGATGCCTTCCCAGAGGCGACTTGGTGATGTCCTTGCCTTCCAGGAGATGCTTGGGAAGAATGGCGCTCCCCCAGCTCATCAGGGCGGGTGCGAAGGGTTTATCGTAAGTCACC
>PMNM01000018.1 GCA_003161855.1 Syntrophaceae bacterium
CAATTGGGAAGCTGGACCATGATCATGTCATCCTTACCCAAGCCCTTCGCCAAAAGCGCCTCAGCGGTCGCGTCGACGGCCCGGCTCAGTTCCGCATAGGTAAGCCGCTCCGGTTTCTGACCCAGGAGGGCTTCCCGGTTGAGGGGGTCGACCAGACAAACCTTTTCCGGCTGCTTTCGGACATGGAAATGGAAATAATCGATCAGGGTCTTCTTTCCCCAGGCTCCGGATGCCGTCCATTTCTGAATATTTTCCTGTGATGCTAAAATCATGGTCCCCTCCTTGTTTGATTCGCCTCNNTTCCTTACAAAAACTTTTTACCTCCTCTTCTGTGAGGGTCTGCCCCGGTCTCGGTACGATGTAGGTTTTCACGGTCTCCCCCCGGTAGGCGTCGGGGATACCGATGGTGCAGACTTCCAGGACTTTGGGATGCGTCATCAGAAGTTCATCAATCTCCTTGGGATAGATATTGAAGCCGCTGGCGATGATCATATCCTTCTTCCGGTCCACGATGGTCACATATCCGTCCTCGTCCATGAAGCCCACGTCCCCCGTCTTGAGCCATCCGTCCTCCATGACCGCCGCCGTTTCCTCCGGTTTCTTGTAGTAACCCATCATCACCTGGGGACCCTTGAAACAGATCTCGCCGGTTTCACCGATTTTCATTTCTTTCTTTCCCGTTTCCAGATCGACGATTTTCAGGTCCGTATTGGGAAAAGGAATCCCCACCGATCCGGGTTTCTCGTCGCCCCCCCAGGGTGTCGCCGTCCCCATGGGCGTAATTTCCGTGAGGCCATAGACGTTGATCATCGGCACATCCCGGAGAGCTTTGATCTTCTGGATGGTATCCACGGCCATCGGCGCAGAGCCGGTGAGATAAGCCTTCACAAAGGACAGGTCCATCTTCTGGAATCTTTCGTTATTCAGGAGGGCCACGAAAATCGTGGATACACCGGGAAGGATGCTGGGCCTGAATTTCTCCAGGAGATCCAGGATGCGGTCCGGCTCCGGCCGGGGCACCAGGATGTCCGTCCAGCCGGCATAGATGGCGGTGTTCTGCAGTCCGGTCCAGCCGGCGGCATGGAAAAACGGGAAGATGGCCAGTAAGCTCTCTTCCCCGTCCTTGGACTCGGTGAACCAGCTCCGGAACTGCTGGGTATTGAAGGAGATGTTGGCGTGACTCAACATGACCCCCTTGCTGATCCCTGTTGTCCCCCCCGTGTAAATCAGCGCGCCCAGGTCTTCCAGAGAGGGAACGGCATCAACCGGGGCGGCCGGTTGGGCATGGATGAGATCCATGAAGCGGTAAACGCCTTCCTGGGCCGGAATGTCCACCGGTGGGAACATGGGTTTCAGAGGCTCAGGGAGGTAATCGGCCAGTGAGCAGAGGATGACCTTCTTCGCCCTGGTATTTTCCTGAAGCTTACGGGCCACGGGGAAGAGCATGTCCAGGGTAACCAGAACCGTCGAATCGGAGTCATTGAGCTGGTAGGTGAGCTCCTTTTCTGTGTATAGAGGGTTATTCATCACGTTCACCCCTCCGATCCGGAAGGCGGCGTACTCAGCGATGACGAGCTGGGGAACGTTGGGCAGGAGCATGGCCACTTTATCACCCTTTTTGACCCCCAGGGATTGCAGAGCACGGGCAAAGCGGTTGACNNGGCATGGTGATTTTTTCAAAAGTGAGTTCTGCCGGTATGCCGGCGGGATAACGCTTATGCCAAATCCTTTCAAATCGCATGGTCCCCTCCTTATCTGCTGATGAATGGTGATGTGATCGCTCTGAGTTCCTCCTTCTGTTATTTCTCGTTATCTGTGGTTATGCAATGCGGTCTGATTATACTTTCAGGATGACCGCTTCTCCCTGGGCGAGGCCGCCGCAGATGGCGGCAACGCCGTAACCGCCGCCCCGCCGCTGCAATTCATAGGCTAAGGTCATGGTAATTCTGGCCGCACTGGCACCGACAGGATGACCGATCGCAATGGCGCCGCCATTGACGTTTGTTTTGTCCATCAGGGCGTTCCATTTATTTTCTTCCGCGTCCGCCAGAATTTTTGTGGAGACGACAGGCATGGCAGCGAAGGCCTCATTGATCTCAATCAGCTTCATGTCATCCATCGTGAGACCTGCCGCATACAGCGCCTTCCGGATGGTAATCGCAGGGATACTGGCGATATAACGCGGTGCCGTTGACGCACAGGTCGCCGCCACGATGGTCGCCAGCGGTTTCAGACCTTTTTCCTCAGCCTTTTTTCTGGTCATGAACAGAATCGCACCGGCACCGGCACTGAGGGGCGGGGCATTGCCCGGGGTCACCGTCGGGCTCCCATAAACCGGTTTCAGCTTGGCCAGAGCTTCCAGCGTCGTCCGGCGGGGAGACTCGTCCTTGCTGATAACGATGGGATCCCCCTGTTTTTTGGGAATCACAACGGAAACCAATTCCCCGGTAAACTTCCCTTCCCTGTCGGCCTGGGCATACCGTTCCTGGCTTCTAAAAGCCCATTCATCCTGCATTTCCCTTGTCACCCCGAATTCCAGGGCGACTTCGCCGGCATCCTTGGCCAAAGCACTGAACCCCTTGGCGTGATAACCTAACTCAAAAAGTGGGTCGATCAGTTTCACATGTCCCAGCCGTTTCGCCCAACGGATCCCCGGCGCCAGATGGGGCGTCCGGGGCATGTTTTCCGAACCCACGGCCATGGCGATATCCAGGTCTCCGGCCCGGATGCCGCGCACACCCAAACGCAGCGCGGTCATCGAGGAACAGCAGGCCTTATCCAGGGTCAGGGAGATATTTTCCGGGGGAAATCCGGCCAGGAGTGTGGCCTGCCGGGCCGGGACATCCAGCTCCAGGGCCATTTCCGCCAAAACGCAGCCCCCGTAATTGACTTCTTCAACCTCTTCCGGTTTGACGCCGGCACGACGGATCACTTCCTTCATGACGATGATCGCCAGATCGATACTGGGAATATCCTTCATGGCGCTGTCAAATTTGCTGAAAGGGGTGCGCACCGCACTGACCATCACGATATCATCTTGGTTTCGCATATCTCTCCTCTCTTTCATTTTGCTGCCATGCGCAGGGCGCCGTCCAGCCGGATGACCTCGCCGTTGAGCATGCGATTTTCAATGATGTGCCGGGCCAGTTTGGCGTACTCCGCCGGGTTGCCGAGCCGTCTTGGGAAAGGCACCATCTTGCCCAAGGCATCCTTGATCTCCGGCGGCAGTTGGGCGAGCATGGGTGTGTCAAACAGGCCGGGTGCGATGGTCACGACCCGGATCCCATAGTCGGCACACTCCCGGGCAACGGGGAGTGTCAGCCCGACGACACCAGCCTTCGAGGCTCCGTAGGCAGCCTGACCGATCTGGCCGTCAAAGGCAGCAATGGAGGCCGTATTGATAATCACCCCCGTTTCTCCATCCGTGCCCTGGGTATTTTTAACCATCTGCTCAATAGCCAGCCGGATGACATTAAAGGTGCCGATCAGGTTGATCTGGACAACCCGGTTGAAGAAACCGAGCGACATCGGCCCTTTCTTGGAAAGGACCTTGCCGGGATCTCCGACACCGGCACAGTTGATCGCCACATTGATATTGCCGAAGGCCTCCACCNNGCTGCCAGTTTTTCGCCCCGTTCGACGGCCATATCAAAAATGGCTGCCTTTGCCCCGGCGCCCGCCAGCATCCGGACACAGGCCTCTCCCAGTCCGGAGGCGCCGCCGGTAACCACCGCCTTTACATCTTTAACATCCATAGAATTGCTCCTTTCTATTGCTCAAATGATTTATGAAATGATCGTCTCACCTCGTTTTTGAAAAATGGATTTTTTTCATCATTCTGCCGGGGATGACCCTTTTAATCCTCCTACATAAACAGACCTGTTTTTTCAAAGTTTGCAATCTCTTCATCCGGATAGCCCAGACCGGTCAGAACCTCACGGGTATGGGTTCCCGCCGTGACGCCGGCATGGTGGTATTCCGGTGGCGTCACGGAAAACTTGATGGGATTGGCGATCTGTTTAACCTTGCCGCCCGCCCGCAGCGGGACTTCCACAAGCATTTCCCTTTCCAGGGCCAGGGCGTCACGGAAGACTTCGGTCAGGGTCATGACCGGCTCGAAACAGGCATCGGTCCGGTTGAATATCTCGACCCATTCGTCCCGGGTTTTGGTCAGGAAAATCTCCCGGATCTCCTGTTTGATCTTCTCAACTCCTTTGGGATATACCCCGCCGGGAATCAGATCCGGCCGGTTGATGGTGTTGAAGAAATTGGTAAAAAACTGCGGCTCCAGACCGCCGAAGCTGACATGCTTTCTGTCTTTCGTCTCATAATAATCATAGAGGGAACCGCCGTTCAGGAGGGTTTCCTCCCGCTCCAGGTCCTTGCCATCCACGAGGAAACCCGCCCCGTACATGGCGTTGAAGGCCATCATGCCGTCCGTCATGGAAATATCGATAAACTGACCTTTCCCTGTGTTGTGACGGTAGACGACGGCCGCCAGAATCCCGATCACCGCATTATTCGAGCCTGAAGCAATATCGGCAATCTGTATTCCCACGAGGCCGGGGCCTGTCGTTTTTTTCCCGGAATAGGACATGATGCCGGAGCGGGCAATGTAGTTCATATCATGGCCGGCCCGGTCTCGCAGGGGACCCGTCTGCCCGTAGCCGGTGATGGAGCAATAAATGAGGGCGGGATTCACTTTGATGAGGCTTTCAAAGTCGAGGTTGAGCTTCGCCATGACACCGGGGCGGAACTGTTCAATCACGATATCATAATCGGCGATTAATTGATGGATAATCTTGATCGCCCGGGGGTCCTTGAGATTCAGAGTCATACAGCGCTTGTTTCTCCCCAGTTGCGTCGATGCCGCGGACAGCTTCGTGCCCGGCACAAGAGGAGGGAAAAAATCGACCAGATCAGGCCGNNNAAAACTTTCATTGCATGATCCTTGCTGATCACGATCCTACAGTCCCATGAAACGTGCGGCGATGGTTTTCATGATTTCATTGGTGCCGGCGAAGATCCTCGTCACGCGGATATCACGCCAGGCCCGGGCGATGGGATACTCTTCACAATAACCATAACCGCCGTGGAGTTGAAGGCACCGGTCCGCAACCCGTGAAGCCATATCGGTCGTCCAGAACTTGGCCATGGACACATCCACCACGATCTCCTTGCCTTCCATGTGATCTGCAATCAGCTTGTCCAGAAAGGTCCGGCCCAGTTTGACATCCGCTGCCATTTCCACAATCTCAAACTGGGTATTCTGGAATTTGGAAAGCGGTTTTCCAAAGGCTTTCCGCTCCTTGCAATACTGGATGGTGATTTCCAGCATATATTCGGCGGCGGCCACCGCGCCGATGCAGCACACGATCCGCTCCTGCTGGAGCTTCAGCATGAGATTGATGAACCCCGATCCCTTGGCGCCCAGACGGTTCGCAACCGGAATCCGGCAGTCGGTAAAATAGAGCTCGGCCGTGTCCTGGCTGTGCCAGCCTACTTTCTTGAGTTTTCTCCCCTTTTCGAAACCGGGCGTTCCGGCCTCTACCAGATAGAGATCCACAGCCCGGTGCGGATTGTCCACCGCCGGATCCCGGGCGGCCAGAACCAGCAGGTCGCAGTTGATGCCGTTGCTGATAAAGGTCTTCTGCCCATTGATGACCACCTGATCGCCCTGCTCGACTGCCGTGGTCTTGATCGCCGCCAGGTCACTGCCCGTATTCGGTTCCGTCATGGCGATAGCGGTAATAATATCGCCGGAGACGCAGCCCGGCAGGTATTTCTTCTTGTGTTCTTCGGAGCCGAAGGTGACGATATAGGGCACCACCACGTCGCTGTGAAGCGGTGCCGCCAGTCCGCCATGATTTGTCTTGACGATTTCCTCGGACACGGTGACTGAATAGAGAAAATCGCCGCCCGCCCCACCGTATTCCTCGGGAACGGCGGTGCACAGAAATCCCTGTTCTCCCATCTTCTTCCAGGCGCTCCGGGGGACGATGCCCGCTTCCTCCCATTCCTCCACATGGGGGATGACCTCCCTTTCCAGGAATTTTCTTAACATCTGCCGAAATATTCTATGCTCGTCACTGTACTGAATAATATCCATGGAATGCTCCTTTGCTAATTTTGCGACAGCTTCGGAAAAAGATCCAGCGGCAAGGCGCGCTCATCCTGAGGATGGCGGCGTACTTTGGCGTACGCCACCATGAGGTCGGATAAAGCACAGTACAGCCTATGGACTTTTCACGAGGTCGTCAATTTTTATACTTCCCGACGATCGAGATGGCACAGACATTCTGGTGTGGAAAACCGCCCAGGTTATGCGTCAGACCGTAACGGGGGTTATCGAGCTGTCGTTGCCCGGCCCGGCCCAGCAACTGCAGATACATCTCATAGATCATCCGCAGTCCCGACGCACCGATGGGATGACCGAAACACTTGAGTCCCCCGTCCACCTGGGCCGGCACTTTACCATTTCGGTCATAGACGCCGTCCAGGGCATCCTTCCAGGCCTTGCCCCGTTCCGAGATATGCAGGTCTTCGTAGGTCACGAGTTCCGTGATGGAAAAACAGTCATGAAGTTCCATCATGCTGAGCTCCTCCCGGGGATCGGTGATTCCTGCTTCCCTGTAGGCTTCGGTGCTGCATTTACTGGTTGTGACGAAATGCTCACCGTCCCACTCGTTAAAGCCTCCCTCGTAGCCACTGCTCACGGCAAGCTGCAGGGCCTTGACCGTAACCAGCTCTTTTTTCTTCAGTTTCCTGGCGATCTTTGGCGTCGTCACAATGGCGCAGGCCGCGCCATCACTGACACCGCAGCAGTCGAACAGTCCCAGTGGATGCGAGATAATGGGCGCCGACAGGACCTGATCCATCGTCACCGCTTTGCGAAGATGGGCCTTGGGATTCAACGCTCCATTGGCGTGACTCTTGACCGATACGTGGGCAATGGCGCGCTTCAGATCCCTTTCGGAAACCCGGTATTTGGCCGCATAGGCCGAGGCAAGCTGAGCGAAAAGTCCCGGCGCCGTGGCATTGGGCATCCACTGCCAGAACAGCGTTCCGAAATCGGACCCGGGGTTGGGAAGGCCTCCGTAGCCGGTATCCTTCAGTTTCTCCACCCCAAGGGCCAGACAGATATCGTAGGCCCCGGACGCCACGGCATAAACCGCCCCCCGGAAGGCCTCCGTACCCGTCGCACAGAAATTCTCCACGCGGCTCACGGCGATATGGGGCAGTCGCAGGGCCACCCCCATCGGCGTGGCGCTCTTTCCCATATTGACCTCGTCCATGCAGGTGCCCAGCCAGGCCGCCTGAATGTCCTTTTTTTCAATGCCCGCATCGGCAAGGCATTCGGTGAAGGCCTCGACCATCAGTTCCTCGCCCCCCATATCCCAGCGTTCACCGAAACGGGAGCAGCCCATCCCGATGATCGCAACTTTATCCTTGATTCCTGAAGCCATTTCCCGCACCTCCTAAAGTTTAAATGTAAACAGCTTCCCGATCAGCTGTGACTTCATGATATCGCCTTCCACCTTCAGTTTTCCCGAACTGAAGGCCTGCATCCCGTCCAGTTTTCCCTGGATGAGCTGCACGAAATCCCCATCCGCCATTTTGATGGTTGTCGTCGGCTTGACCGCCTGTCCGTCCTGTACGTTGCAGGCGCCGTCCTTGACGGTCACAAACCAGTCGCCGCCGCCGGAACCGGAAATATTGAACTGGAAAACCAGGTCTTTACCGGCGGCTTTTTCCGCATTGAAGGCCTCGGGCATCATCCGGAAGATGTCCTTCACCGCCACAGGGGNNAGGATGGCCATATTCGCGTCCCCCAATTCCCGGGCGCTGTCCATGCTGCTGATCTCCCTCCAGTGATCCCGGATATCTTCCACGGTCGGTGGATTCTGTCCGTCCCCCAGCGTAATGCCCGGACCGGTCAGGATCGCCGCCCGGCTGTAGTAACCGGCCGCTGTGTTGAATATAGCCCCTGATTCCTGACAGTCCTCCGAGCAGAGATAAGTCACGATCCCAGCCACATAATCGGGCTTCAATTTTTCGAACATGTCCGGCGGCATGACGTCTTCCGTGAGCCGTGAGGCAGCCACCGGAGCGATGGTATTCACCTTGATATTATATTTCTGACCCTCGAGCCGGAGCGTGTTCATGAACCCGACGAGCGCCAGCTTGGCCGAGCTGTAATTGGTCTGGCCGAAATTGCCGTAGAGACCGGCTGCGGAGGTCGTCATGACGATGCGGCCATAGCCGTTGTCCCGCATGGCCTGGAAGGCGGACCGGGTCACATGATAGGCTCCGTTGAGGTGCACCGCCAATACCGCCTGCCAGTTCTCCGGTTCCATCTTGAGAAATCCCTTGTCCCGGAGAATCCCGGCATTGTTGATCAGGATATCCACCCGCCCGAAAGCATTCAGGGCGGTCTTGACGATGTTTTCACCGCCTTCCGGCGTGGCCACGTTATCGTAACTGGCCACGGCCTCGCCGCCCAGATCCTTGATTTCCTGAACCACCTGGTCGGCCGGGGAACTGGATCCCTGCCCCGCGCCGTCCCGGGCGCCGCCGAAGTCATTGACCACCACCCTGGCGCCACGCCTGGCCAGCTCCAAAGCATAAGCACGTCCCAATCCGGCGCCCGAACCGGTAATGACGGCCACCCGGCCGTCAAAGCGAATCTTATCTTCTTGCCCGGCCGCACCGGGTTGCGGCACCGCCTTCCAGAAATAACCGGTAAAACCGCGTTCATTGTCGGTCATTTTTCTCCGGAAACTCATCTTGACGGGCATACCCACCTTGACATCACTGAGGTCACAATCGGTGAAGTCCGCCATGAAGCGCCCGCCGCGTTCAAACTGGATCATGCCGTAGATGGCCGGCGGATCGACGGACACGGCCAGCAGATCGCCCGTGAAGGTCATGACTTTGGCCGGCTGATCGGCAAATTCATAGTCATCCTGGGTATGGACATGGTCGCAGGCCGGATTGACGCAGATGTCCATCTTCGGATATTGGGGCGTACCGCAGTCCCGGCAGATGCCCCCCACCAGCCCCGTGATCATCTTGCGTTTGCGCCAGAGTGTCGTCATGGCCGTCTGGCTTGGGGCTTCTGCCCGGATTCCCCTCTCCGGATCGATCAGATTTCTGAACTTCAGAAATTTCATGTAATTGTCGATCGTCTTCTTGTTCTCCAGGGAGCCCTTGACGCCCAGGCGCTGAGGCAACTGGTTGATCCGGTCGGTCACGCGGAAATAAAGGGCATCGCAACCCTGGCCGAATCCGGCCAGCAGGATCCCGTCACCGGGTTTCGCCTGTTCCAGGGCGGCCACGAACATGACCAGGGGGTGGGCGGCACCCGTCTCCCCGCAGACCTCATGCATGTTATCGATCACTTTTTCGGGATCAGCCCCTAACTTTTTGGCCAAGGCTTTGTGTTCCGCCTTGAAGAAACAGGGGAAGACCAGTTTATTCACATCCTTCATGGAGATGTTCAGCTTTTTGAAGAGTCCCCCGATCGCCTCGGGAATGAATTTGCCGTAGCCCTCCTCCCGAAGCCACCGCTCCTCCCACATATAATCAAAATGGCGGTCAGCCGCCCGGTAGTGATCCACAAAGTCATAGGAAACGGAATAAGAACCGATGAATTCGGCAATGACGTCCTCATCTCCCACCAGGAGCGAAGCCGCCCCGTCACCGAACCACATTTCATAGAAATAGGCGGGCCTGGTTTCCCGTTTGTCTGTCGCCGTGACGAGGATGTTTTTGCGGCTGCCCGCCTTCACGCCATCGAGGGCCGCGATTAAGCCCGTGGTTCCGGCCTTGAGAGAAGACGTAAAGTCGGCGGTGACGATATCGTCCCGCAGATTCAGGGCTGTGGCCAGAATCCCGGCGTTCAACCGGTCCGCAAAAGGCAGGGTGGTGGAACAGAGATAACCGGCATCAATGCTTTGTTTATCTTTCCCAACGAGGCAGTCCCGGGCTGCCGCGACGGCCATGGTCAGGCTGTCCTCATCGTGATTGCACATGGATCGCTCCCCCTGGGCGACCATGATAATGGCCGGGGCGAACCACCCCATGGCCTGAAAAATGGACATGCGGTTCATCCGCAGCCGGGGAATATAGGCGCCGAAAGATGTAATTCCGATCATTTTTTTCCTCCTGAATGTAAACTTGCTCAAAATGAAAACCTTGCCGGTGCACCGGCAGGGGGCTAAATTTTGAATATTTTCTCGATCAATTGTGACTTCATCAGGTCGCCTTCAATCTTGATTTTCCCCGATGTATAGGCCTGCATGGCGGACATCTTGCCGCTCATCATGGTCAGGAAGTCCGTACCGGCCATCTTGATCGTGGTATTGGGCTTTGCATGGACGCCCGTGTCGACCTTGCAGGTCCCGTCTTTAACGGCGACCATCCAGTCTCCACCGCCCTCGCCGCTGATGCTGAATTGAAAAACCACGTCCACATCTTTGGCGGCATCGGCCTTGAAGCCCCTGGACATGTTTTCAAAAACAGCGGCAACCGTTGCGACCGCTCCTCCACCAGACGTCGCCGCCGCGGGCCGCTCCTTCTTCGGCTGGAGCGCCGTGAGCATATCGCCCAGGACCAGATCGTTGAGCTGCTCATATTCCCTGGCGTTCTTCAGGCTCAGAATCTTCTCCCAGTTGTCGGACACGTCCTCCACAGTAGGCACGGACTGTCCGTCGCCGATGACCATCCCCGGACTGGTCATCACCGCGGCACGGTTATAGAAGCCCATCCCGGCATTATAGATCTTGCCGCTCACGGGGCACGCTTCCGAACAGAGATAGAGCACCATGGGCGCCACGAATTCCGGTTTCATTTTATCCAGCAGGTCGGGCGGAAGAATATCGGCCGTCAGGCGGGAGGCCGCGATGGGCGCGATGGTATTGACCTTGATGTTGTACTTGCCGCCTTCCAGTTTGAGGGTATTCATGAAACCCACCAGTCCCATTTTGGCGGCGCTGTAGTTGGTCTGGCCGAAATTCCCGTAGAGGCCGGCAGCGGAAGTCGTCATGATGATCCGGCCATAGCCCTTTTCCCGCATGGCCGCAAAAGCGGGCCGGGTCACATGATAGGCGCCGTTGAGATGGACATCGAGCACGACCTTCCAGTTTTCCGGTTCCATTTTGAGAATACCCTTGTCCCTGAGGATTCCGGCATTGTTGATGAGGATGTCTACCCGGCCGAAGGTATCCAGCGCTGTCTTGATAATATTCTCGCCCCCCTCGGGAGTTGCCACACTGTCGTAACTGGCCACGGCTTCACCGCCCAGATTCTTTATTTCTAGGACGACCTGATCCGCCGGTGACGCAGACCCCTGTCCTTCGCCGTCCCGGGCGCCGCCGAAATCGTTGACAACCACCTTGGCGCCCCGCCGGGCCAGTTCCAGGGCATAGGCACGTCCCAGACCGCCGCCGGCACCGGTGATGACCGCGACGCGACCGTCAAAGCGGATCTCATCCTTCGGGATGGGACCGTACTCGAAGATCCCGTTATCGATGACCAGTTCCCCGTTTTTGGCATTAAGGACTCGCCAGAGTGCCCTGCCCTCCTCCGTTTTCCAGATCAGGGTCTTGATAGGCTCACCGGGATAGAGGGTCTTGGAAAAACGGCAGGCCAGGCGCCTCACCTTTTCCGGCTCACCGGGCGCAAAACTGGCGATCAATGCCCGGCAGGCGTAACCGAAGGTGCAAAGGCCGTGCATGATCGGTTTTTCAAACCCTACCATTCTGGCAAACTCAGGATCAGCATGAAGCTGAAAGACATCGCCGGAAAGCCGGTACAACAGGGGCTGATCCGCTGAGGGAGAAGCCGTCACCACAAAATCGGGATCCCGATCCGGGAAAATGACATCCTTTTTAGGGGCATCCTCGCCGCCGAAGCCGCCATCGAGACGTCCGAACAGGGTAATGATATTCGTAAAGAGCTTCTTGCCGCCTGCATCGCAGGTCTCGCTTTCCCCGATCACAAGCGCTCCCTTCGGTCCTTTGTCATAATAATGGCTGACTTTGCCGGTGGTGATGAAACTCCCCGACGTGGGGATCGGTCGATGAAAAATAAGCTCCTGCTCGCCGTGCAAGACCCCGGCCAGATTGATATTTGAAGCGGCGGCGATCTGGCCCAGAAAATCAAAAATCGTGGCAATCGAAAAACTGGGAATCACCTTAAGATTTTTCTCATAGGTGTAATCCAACTCATCGAAGCCGGCCCCGATGCCGAGCGCATACAGAACGATGTCCTTCCAGTCATAGTGTTTGGTCACCGGGCCGATGGGCTTGCCCAGCGCATCCATGTTGAGTGCCATGTTTCCTCCTTTTTTCCTTGGAAAAATCTTAAAATTAACCCTGCTCCTTCTTCTGTTCCTGCTGCACAAATGCCGGGATCAGAATAAATTTGAGGGTTTCTTTCACAGTAACGATATAGGTGTCACGATCCATGTGGGTCATGGAACGGAAAAATTCTTCCCCCGAAATGAAGTTATAAATGGCGTTCATCACCGCTAAAACCTTCATCCTGGCGCGAGGTGATACCTTTTTTGCATCTTTCGTCAAACCCATGGAACGGGCGATATCTGCGGTAAATTCGGGAACGCTGAAATCAAGGCTGGCTTCGTGGCGGGTCTTGCCAAAGTAACGGAAAAGAATCAGATTGGAAATTTCAGGATGTTCAAAGAGGTGGTCGGTCATAATATCAATGGCAATGGCCAGTCGCTCTGCCAGCGGACGGCCGTGAATGATCTTTTCCACATCAATGAGGCTCTGCCCAAGGTCTTTGTTGATATCCAGGATGACCGCCTCGTAGAGATCCTTCTTTTCTCCCCAGTGNNGTGGTTCCATGAAAACCATACTCTCCGAAGATCTTTCGGGCCACGATGAGGATCCTGGCCTTCATGGATTCCGGATCTTTGCGGGCTTTTTCTAAGGGGCTCTCCATTTCTTCATTCCATCCGATGATTCCATCATTTGATGGATGCCATAATGAATAAAGCAAAAATGAATGTCAAGTGAAAAATGTGGCACCTCCTTATCAGGGACTGGACAGCGCTGATTTATGGTTTTATCCCGTGGTATCTCTAAAAGTGAGTAGTGATTACAATTTTCTGTACGTAACAGTTCTTCCTGTAATGTTGCATAACAAATTTTCCATAATCATAGAAGATTTC
>PMNM01000096.1 GCA_003161855.1 Syntrophaceae bacterium
AATCCGTAATAAACACAATTCACGTTTGATGATAGATATCGGTGCCATGCCCGCATTTTGTGGTCAAGCTTCCATTGACATGCAATTGCAAAAAATATATGCTATTCTAATGAAAACAAGTTCTTATCAAATTCTTACCAGGAAAAGTATTGCATGAGGCCTGTCTCTGTTTTTAAAAAGAATTATCGAATTGAACTGCGCGATGTCGACTTAACCAAGAAACTAAAACTAAGCGCCCTTTTTAATTATATGCAGGAGATATCAAGCCTGCATGTTGAAAATCTTGGTACCGGCATAGAAGCGATAGAAAAACGGTGCGGAGTGACATGGATATTAATGCGCGCCAAGGCGGAAATAGCAAGATATCCTTCCTGGAACGAAGATATTACAATAGAGACCTGGCAGCAAAAACCGAAACATTTTGAGTTTGAAAGGGACTTTATTGTGCGTGATGCCACCGGTAATGTGATCATAAGGGTGGTATCCATCTGGATAATAATAGATATTAAAACAAGGGAACTGAAGGGAACCGAATCTATCGCCGTCCAGTACCCACCGTTTTTTGAAGAACGGGCCATGACGAACTTCAGGCTGAGAAAGATCAAGCCTTTTGAACACACAAAAATCGCGTATAAAAAAAAGATCGGTTACAGCGACACGGATATCAATGGTCATATCAATAACGCGAAATACATTGATTTTGCCACGGACTGTTTTCCCGTTGAGCAACACATGCAATATTTCATAAAATCCATGCAGATAAATTATATCAGGGAAGCTATTCCAGGCGACAATCTTGTCTTTTATACCGACATATCGGATCTGAATTCCAATATGGTGTATATAGGCGGCATAAAAGAAGAGATCGGTGCACCCATATTCAGTACCGTTGTCGAGATCGTGCCGGTAAAAGAGTACGAGGAGACAGATCACTACTGGAGAGGATAACCAGAGAACCAGGCCGTATGTAAGAATATTCTATACCTTATTCATAGCCTATGAATCTCATAGCCATGAATGTCTGCTGGTTTTCCCTCCTGGGGTGTCGCTGCTTTCGACTAGTAATATTCAATGCATTTTCGTATCCATTTTGAGTACTTGTAGATAAAGTCTTTCAANNACAGATTATCAACTCAAAAGTACGCATGAACCGGATGACTAAATTGAAGATGAGAGATTCCTGAAAAATGGTGTGCAAAGGGCAAAGCCATTTTCCAGGAATCATAGAAAGCTGATCACGAGGGAACGGAGGAAGTTATGGAGAAACTGTATTACGAGGATTATACGGTCGGTGAGAAATTAAAATCTCCCGGACGAACGATCACGGAAACGGATATCGTCCTGTTTGCCGCCTTTACGGGGGACTGGCATCCCCTGCACACGAACGTAGAATTTGCTAAAAAGACCTTTTTCGGCGAACGCATCGCCCACGGCATGCTGACCCTCTGTGTGGGCAGTGCACTGATGTTCCGGCTCGGCATGTATGTGGCCCTCCCCAAATCCTTTATTGCCTTCTATGGCATGGATTCAGTGCGGTTCACCGGTGCCACAAAGATCGGCGACACCATTCATTGTGAAGTTGAAATTGAAGAGATGGAAGCGAAGGACGACCAGCGGGGAGTCATTGCCGCCAGGAATTCCATTAAAAATCAAAGAGGAGAAGATCTGGTGGTCTACACGACGAAGATTCTCGCCGGCAGAAAACCGAAATCATGAAGTAATAACGATTCATGCATTAAAAAATTTGTCAGCGAGAGAGGTCATCTTATGTATGCTGTGATCATGGCAGGGGGGAAGGGTACGCGGTTCTGGCCGAGGAGCCGGGAAAAGAAACCGAAGCACCTGCTGGATATCGTCGGTTCAAAGACCATTATCCAGGAAACCATCGATCGGATCAGCCCCCTGATCCCGCCCGAAAATATCCTGATCATTACGGGGCAGAGCCATGCTGCGGAACTGATCAGGCAACTTCCCGATATTCCCGAAAAAAATATCATTATTGAACCGGTCGGGCGGAACACCGCCCCCTGTATCGGTTTGGCATCCCTTCACATCCGCAAAAAGACGCCCGATGACGTCATGCTGGTGCTGCCGTCCGACCATTTGATTGCCGATGAGGCGAAATTCCTTAAAATTCTCGGTATCGCGGCAGAGATGGCACAACGGGGAGATTATCTGGTGACGATCGGCATCAAACCGACTTCGCCGGAAACGGGCTATGGTTATATTGAGCAGGGCGTCACGAAAGCTGTGATCCGCGGAGAAGAGATTTTTGAGGTCCGGTCGGTCCGGGAGAAACCGGATCTTGAACAGGCAAAGAAGCTTCTGGAGCAGGGCCGTTTTTCCTGGAACAGCGGCATGTTCGTCTGGAAGACCACCACCATCCTGAATGCCATAAAACAGTGGCTGCCCGATCTTTATCAGGGTCTCGTCCAGATCGAAGAAGTGTTGGGATCGGCTGGGGAAGCGGCGGCAGTTGATCAGGTCTATCGAAATACCGAAGCCATCTCCATCGATTACGGGGTCATGGAAAAAGCTCGTAACGCTCTGGTCATCCGCGGGGATTTCGGCTGGTCGGATGTGGGAAGCTGGGATGCGCTCTGGGAGGTTTCCCGGAAGGATGAAAAAGGGAACACCGTCCGGGGGCATTTGATCGCCATCGACAGCAGGAATTGTCTCGTTTACAGTCCCGGAAAACCGGTGGCCCTGGTGGACGTGGATGACCTGATCGTTGTCGAAACCGATGACGTCCTGATGATCTGCAAACGGGGCTCTTCCCAGGACGTCAAAAANNTGTTTGCCCTGGGCGGAGGCAAATTCGCACAGGCAGGTTCAGCGTTTTCATTTAAGGTAAACCGGATCCCCCATGGGGGCCAACCCGCCTTTTTTGAGCGCCTTCTGGATATCCGCCAGCTTCGTTTTTCCATCGTCAAAGGTGACGACAATGGTATTATCCCGGGGCATGTTGAATTCGATAACCCCGTCCATCTTTTTGAGGATAGAACTTATCCTCGCCCGTCCTCCTCAGGTCGTACAGCCGGGGATGGTCAGTTGTACGGTTTTATCCGCCGCAAAGACGGCCTGATCAAACAGCAGGGTTCCGCTGAATAGGGTTAATAAAAGTATCGAAAAAATAACTCCCTTTCTCTTCATGAAAAACTCCTTCCCGTGTAAAATACGGTCCTGAAAACTCCAGGACGTTTCCTCTGTATTATTTAAACACAAAGATTGCAAAAAGCCAGATAAAATTTTATAAACCAGATCGTGAAACTTGGCAAAGGTGGATATCTTCATGGGTCTCTTTTTGACGGCACCGTTTATTCTGGCTTCCGCTTCTCCCCGCCGTGTGGAGCTTTTAAAACTTCTGGGATTAGACTTTAGCGTTCTCCCCAGCGGGGCGGATGAATCCTTTCTGCAGGGAGAGTCTCCCATGGACCATGTCCTGAGGCTTTCAGGAGAAAAGGCAGGCGTCATTGCTGCCACAAATCCCGACCGCTGGGTCTTGGGAGCGGATACCATTGTCGTGATCAACCAAGAGGTACTCGGCAAACCGGAGACGCCAGAGCAGGCCGGAAACATGCTGAGAAAGCTGAGCGGTCAGGAGCATACCGTTTATACGGGCTTCACGATCAAAAGAACAGACGCCGGTATTGCCGTTAAAGATGTGATAGCGTCCGCAGTGGTCTTCCGAAAGATTCCGGAGGATGAAATCGCCTGGTATATCCATTCCAAAGAACCCTACGACAAGGCGGGGGGGTACGCCGTGCAGGGGATGGGAGCTTTTTTCATCAGAGAAATCAGGGGATCCTATACCAATGTGATGGGGCTTCCGCTCTGCGAAGTCGTGGATGTCCTGAAAAGGGTCGGCGCCATTCAATTTATTTCGTGAAACGATGGAACTGAGCATCAGAGATCAGATTGAAATTATCAGGGGAAACATTGCGAAGGCGGCTTTGACATCGGGCCGCCGGGCCGCTGATGTCCGGCTGATGGCCGTTACCAAGACGGTGGATGATCACCGGATCAGGGAAGCGATAAGTGCGGGTGTGGATATCTTGGGTGAGAACTATGTCCAGGAAGGCAAACGAAAGATCGAACAGATGGGAAAGTCTGTCGAGTGGCATATGATCGGCCATCTCCAGACCAATAAAGCCAAATATGCCGTCCGGCTGTTCGACATGATCCATTCCCTGGATCGCATGGCCCTTGCCGTTGAGCTCGACAAAAGATCCAGGCTGGCCGGCTGTGTCACCCGGGTGCTCATTGAAGTCAATATCAGCGGGGAAGAGACAAAACGGGGTGTTCCCTTGCAGGAGGCCATCCCGCTGGTCAGAGAGGTTTCCGCTCTGGAGAATCTGTCCATTCAGGGACTCATGACCATGCCGCCGTGGTTCGATGACCCGGAGGAAGCCCGGCCCTGCTTTGCCGCCCTGCGCGTGTTGAGAGACCGCATCATCGCAGAGAGGATTGCGCATGTTGAGATGAAGGAGCTGTCCATGGGGATGTCTCAGGACTATCGGGTCGCCGTGGAGGAAGGGGCCACCATTGTCCGGATCGGACGGAGTATCTTCGGGGAAAGGCCACACCCGTGAAGAATAATACAGGATACTTCGACTTAAACGAACAGATTCCTGCTTTATTTGCGGTTCATGAACCAGAGAATCAAGGTCAGGACGACGCTGATGAGCAGGCTGGTTGCCAGAGGAAAGTAGAAGCTGAAATTCTTGCTTTTGAAGGAAAAATCGCCGGGGAGTCGGCCAAGCCAGGCAAAAGGACCTTTGCCGCCCATCATGAAAAGAAGCCCGATGCCCGCCACGATCAGGCCCATCCATAGCAGCATCTTGCCAAGACCTGAAAAATCCATTTACGTCCCGCACTCCCACGGAAAAGGCTGTTTCTTCTCAAAATCCGGTGAAAGGTGCCTTTCATCTGCGTCCTGGACAAAGATATTTTCGAAGCCCGCATCCAGGGCATAATGGACCACCTGATCATATTCAGCGCGGCTGATCCGCCGGTATAGAAGAGGGTGATCTCTCACGGCCGGAATCGGCGTATATTGAGACATCAGGCTTAGGGAAGCGGCAGAAGAGATGTGTTNNGCGGATAATCATTAACCCCGGACAGCAGCAGCCCCTCATCATCAAGGCCATACTTGAAATCAGGCAGATAAATATCCACCAGACCGTTCAGCATCCGGATCATATCGGGAGATTCATACCCCCCGCAATTATAAATAAAGGGAAGTGTCAACCCCTGCTGACGGGCAATGAGAAGGGCTTCGATGATCCCGGGCAATTGCGGCGTCGGGGTCACCAGGTCAATATTATGGCAACCTTGCTCCTGCAAGGCAAGCATGACCCGGGCAAGACCTTCCGCGGACAGACTTTCGCCGTTGATCCTGTGACTGATTTGATAATTCTGGCAATAGATGCACTTCAGATTACAGGAGGACAGAAAGATGGTCCCCGCGCCTCTTGAGCCGGAAAGCGGCGGTTCCTCGCCAAAATGGGCCATGGCACAATCCATGACGATCCCGTCCGAAAGACCGCAAGACCCTGTTTCACCCGCTGTCCGGTCCACCCGGCACTGCCGGGGACAGAGGACACACTTTTTTAAAACCGCCTTCAGTGATTCGATATTCGGCATCACATCAGTTCGACGACGTCCCGGATTTTTCCGCTGGCCACCAGTTCCAGAAATTGTTCCCCCAGCGGGGCGGACTGGACGACCGCCTGCTGCCAGTTTCTGATCCGTGTCTGCGGGTCGTCGATAAAGGTCTTGAAATCACCCCGGTCGGGCACCTTTCCTCCCGGCAGTTGCTGAATAAATTCGTCGGAAAGATAAACCATCAAAACATTGTCCAGCACATCCTGTGGCGGCTGCCGGTTCTTGAGCCTTTTGTCCATCCAGCCCGGGATGACCCGCTCCTGATGCAGAAAAAAGAGGGTCACATCCTGATCCTGTACCGCGTAATTCTGGTTGAGATGATAATCGATCATGCCGCCATCCCGGTAAACCCCTTTCGGCGCTCCGTAAATATCCCTGACACCGCTGACAACCAGCGGAATGGCGCCGGAGGCCATGACGGCATACTTGAAATTGACTTCCTTCAGGGCGATAAACCGGCCCCGGAACCCATTCACCAGACAGAAATGCGGGGGTTTTGCGCCCTGATAGAAGACCACCCGCTCGAAAAACCGGTAAATGTTTTCCTGGTTGATGGCGTTTAAGAGAAAGGCGCATCCGAGGCCGAGCGCCTGAAGCAACCGTACCTCGGAGGCGATCAGGTTTTTCGACCGGACGGTGAGGACGGTCAGCCGGTAATTTTTGCTGGCCATTGCGAAGGGCAGGGCGTCATCTTCGAGATAGGCGTCGATGATCGCATTCAGGGACTTCAAAACGGTCGCGGAAGTGTCATTGCGGGTATAGGTCGTCGTGATGTACTTTTCCATCAGAGTCCGGTAACTCTTTTCAGGCTCCGGCTGGACCCAGGCTGCAAACCGCCATGCCCCCGCCGAGGCGCCGATCAGGGAAACCGGCTGGGACTGACCCAGGACACCATTCTGCAGCAGGGCCAGGTCGAAACCGCTGGCCACCAGCCACCGGGGACCGGCCGCCGGCGCATAATAGGTGGTCACCAGATCAAAGTGAAAACCACGATCCTTGATCAGCGCATAAGCTTTCTTTCCCGCCTTGACACGGATAGGGTTCATTCTTTCAGCCTCGGAGAGGAAAACATGGCAATTGATCTTGACACAACCAGGCACGTTTTGTAAAGTAACACTACAGGATCAAATGCTCCCGGCCATGATTTTATGGCCTGGTGATGATGGTCTGTCGAAGAGATTGCGGTTCATACACAAACATCAGCCGGTTTGTCAATGCCTTTTGTCTCTTCAGGAAAGGATGATTCAGTGGACATCAAATCTCATGTCATCGAGATTGCGAGGAATGCAAAAAAAGCCTCCTCTGTCCTGGCCCGCATCTCTTCAGATCGGAAAGACAGGGCGCTTCATCTCATGGCCGAGGCACTCATCGGGCAGGCTTCCCACCTGGTTGCAGAAAACGCCAAAGACCTGGAGCACGCCCGGGAGGCCGGCCTGTCCGCGGCCATGATCGACCGATTAACGTTAACCGAAAAGACCATCCAGGGCATTGCCAGGGGGCTGGGCGAAGTGGCTGCCCTGTCCGATCCGGTGGGTAAAATAACCTCCATGTGGCGACGGCCGAACGGCCTCCTCGTCGGGAAGATGCGCATCCCGCTGGGGGTAATCGGCATCATCTATGAATCCCGTCCCAATGTAACGGCCGATGCCGCGGCGCTCTGTCTGAAATCGGGAAATGCCGTTATCCTGAGGGGTGGGTCCGAGGCCATTCATTCCAATCTGGCCATTGCCCGTGTCCTTCAGGATGCGCTTCAGAAAACCGGAATACCCGAAGCAGCGGTCCAGGTCATCCCCATGACCGACCGGGAAGCGGTCTATGAAATGCTCCAGCTTGAGGAATATATCGATCTGATTATTCCCCGGGGTGGCGAAGACCTGATCCGGGCCGTGGTGAATCAGTCCAAGATTCCCGTCATCAAACATTACAAAGGGGTCTGCCATGTCTTCGTGGATGACACGGCCGATTTAGAGATGGCGGCGAACATCTGTCTGAACGCCAAGGTCCAGCGACCGGGGGTTTGCAATGCCATGGAGACCCTGCTCGTTCATCAGAAAGTCGCCGGCCGGTTCCTGCCCGTGATGGCAGAAAAGTACCGGCAGGCCGGCGTGGTATTGAAAGGCTGTGCAAAAACGCAGGCCATTGTGCGAGGCATCGAAGCGGCCACTGAAGATGACTGGTACCGGGAGTATCTGGATCTGATCCTGTCCGTACGGGTGGTCCGGGATATGGATGAGGCCATCGCCCATATCGAACAATACGGGTCTCTCCACACGGAGTCTATTGTCACCGAAAGTTACGAGCGTGCCCAGCGTTTTTTAAACGAGGTCAGTTCCTCCACGGTCCTGGTTAACGCCTCCACCCGTTTCAGTGACGGCTTTGAACTGGGTCTCGGGGCGGAGATCGGCATCAGCACGACCAAACTGCACGCTTTTGGTCCCATGGGTCTGGAAGAGCTGACTACGACAAAATTCATCATTTACGGAAACGGGCAGGTGAGGACATGAAATGGGGACTGTTGGGAGGCACCTTCGATCCGATCCATATCGGCCATCTGCGCTGCGCCGAGGAAATTCTGGAAATTTTTAATCTGAATCGCATCATCTTAACACCGGCATCAAAACCACCTCATAAAATCGAGGCGGACATCACGACCTTCTATCACCGTGAGCAGATGGTCCGCCTCGCTATTGAAGGAAATCCCTCCTTCTCCTTTTCCGATGTGGAAAATCAGCAGAAGGGTAAATCCTACTCTGTCCACACCATTGAGTATTTCCTGGAGAAATATCTGAAGCAACTGGAATTGTATTTCATCGTCGGTCAGGACGCCTTTCACGCCATCCAGACCTGGCGGGAGTGGGAAAAGCTGTTGCTGTTGTGCAACTTCGTCGTCATGACCCGGCCCGGCTATGAAAACAAAGGTCTCAAAGGCATCCTGCCACCCAGGTTTGCCTCTCAATTCCTCTATGATGCCGATCAGAAGGGCTTCCGGGGGCCAACAGGTCATACCCTTTTTTTCCGGGAGGTCACTTTCCTGGATATCTCCTCCAGCAACATCCGGCAACGGATAAAAGAGGGAAAGTCCATCACCTATCTTGTTCCCGATGCTGTCCGCCACTATATCAGCAAAAATAATCTCTATAAGATCTCCTAAGGGTATCCCATCAAGGTGACTGATTTGAAGGGGCTCATCCAGATTGCGGGCATTGGAAATCGGGAGGAAGCCCTGATGCTGATTGCCGCGGGAGTTCGCCAGCTCGGCTTTCCGCTCCGGCTGGATGTTCACCGGGAAGATCTCACCGAAGAAGAAACAGCAGCGATCATCCGTTTACTCCCCTCGACCGCATCAGCCATTCTGATTACCTACCTCTCTGAGGCGGATGAACTGATCACCCTCTGTAGAAAAACAGGCTGTCGGAAGGTCCAGTTGCACGGTAAAATAAGCCTGTCCCAATTAAAAA
>PMNM01000026.1 GCA_003161855.1 Syntrophaceae bacterium
CCAGTCAAATGAATATTCCCCCTATTTGGATCTAATATTTATTTCTGATAAACGGCGGTATGACGATCCTCATGAAAATCAGGCGGCTGAAAGTCGCGGAATTGCGGAGAAAATCGACAAAGGGGCGGAAGTGGCTGATCCGGCCGGACCCGGGCTGATAGGTGACCCGGATGGGCGCCTCGATGACGGGTATGCCCTTCCATGCGGCCTTGACAAGAATTTCCACCTCAAACTGGAAGCGCCGGGCCTTGACTTTCATATTCATGGCTTCCGGCAGGGGATAGAGCCGCATGCCGCTTTGCGAATCGGTCATCCGGGGACCGCCGGACAGCCAGACCCAGAAATTGGAAAACTGCCGGCCGAACCGGCTCGTCCAGGGAATATCGGGGGTGAGCATGTCCTCCCGCCGGCCGATGATGATGGGCCGCTGGTTCTCCGGAATCGCCCGGATCAGATGGGTGACATCTTCGGGATGGTGCTGGCCGTCGGCGTCGATCGTGACCGCCCAGTCGGCCACCTGTGCGGCGGCAGCAAAGCCCGTCCGGATCGCAGCTCCCTTGCCCTCATTTTCCCGATGGCGCAGAATCACAATCCCGCCGATCGCTTTGATCCGTTCGTAAGATGAATCCGTTGAGCCGTCATCGACCACGAAGACCGGCCATCCAAGTTTCAGAACCCCCAGAACAACATCGGCAACCTTTTCTTCGTGGTTGTAGAGGGGGATGATCAGGGCAAAACGGCTTCTGCCGGAGACCTTTTCAGGAGACTGCATCTCACACAACCGTCAGCATCATATAGGCCATGGAAAATCTGCCGCTTTCCGGAATGAAGCATAACATTTTCTGTCCGGTGCGGAGCTTTCCGGAATGGAAAAGCTCTTCCATGATGACAAAGATGCTGGCTGAACCNNAGAAACCAGTCGACCGCATCTGCCTTGAGCTTCCGTTTCCGGATCACTTCGGCCAGGGTTCGGTCTACAGCGACCTGCACGATCTCCGCATTGAGCAGGCGGGCATCCTGCTTGACCGGGAAATAATCCTGTTTAAGGGCTTCCTCGAGGGATTCGGCATGACGCCAACCCACCATGGAACCGTCACTCTGTTTGATTCCCCCGGCATACATACAGGTGTCAAAAACACTGGCAAAGGAGAGATGCTCGATCCAGCCCACCCGCAGGGAAAGACCGCCGTCATTTTTTCTGTTTGACAGAAACACGGCTCCGGCGGCATCGGAGACCATCCAGCGCAGAAAATCGGCATTAAATGCGAGCGTCGGCTCCTTGTCCAGGTCAGCAAAGGCTCCGGAACATTTGTACTGAAAAAAACCGCCGCGGATATAGGATGACGACATCTCCGAACCGGTAGCCACGGCGTTGCCGGATTGGCCCGTCGCGACATTCATCCAGGCATATTTAAAAGCGGTGATGCCGGATAGGCAGATCCCGGCGGTTGTCATGACTTCACAGGGGGCGCATTTAAGCTCACCGTGGACCATCAGGCCGTGGCCGGGAAGGTTCATATCCGGGGAAGATGTCCCGCAACAGAGGCATTCAATCTCATCGAGCTTGAAATTCGGATAAGGCTTCAGCGCCCTGACGGCTTCGGCGGTCATCCGGGCATTGGTGTGCGTCAGTTTGCCTGTTGCCGGATCGATCGCATAATAGCGGGTTTGAATCCCGTTGTTGGCCAGAATTTTTTCCTTTGTCTTTGACGGGATATCGCCGATCTTGCCCAGCACCTGCTCGATGTGATCGTTATCGACGGGTGCATTGGGAAGAAATACGGCCATATCGTTGATATAAACATCCATACCTTCCTCCTCGGTCAATTTTTGTGAAAGCTCAGGAACAACTCGGCAAAGGTTTTGTAGAATTCCTTCTTGGCAAGCCGGGTTGGCGTTACTGCGTTCAAAAATGTATAATAATCCAGGTCGTGTATCTCGATCTGGTCCTTCATCTCCCGGTAAAGAGGGGTTCCCGGCATCGGAGTCAGGATGGAAAGAAGGGGAATCTCGATCCTGTTCTCCCGGATAAACCGCTCTAACCGCCCGAAATCCTCATGAGAGTAATCCGGCGGAACGATAAAATCCCCGACAATGGCAATGCCGCAATCATGGAGGATTTCAATCGCCTTCCGGCTGGTTTCCACATCGATGCGTTTGTGATATTTTTGCAGGGTCCCGTCGTGGATGTCCTCAAAACCCACGATGACATTGGCCAGCCCCGCTGTTTTCCACTTCCGGATGAGCTGGGGATGCCGGACGACGGTATCGGGACGAATATCAGCCAGAAACCGCTTTTGAAACCCCTCCTGAATAATCCGGTCACAGAGCGTCTCTGCAGTACCGACGTCACCGAAAGTATTGGCGTCCACCATTCTGATAAAGGGGATATCCTTCAGCAGTTTGATATCCCGTATCACACTGTCCACCCGGCAAACAAGATAATTTCCGCCTGTTGTTTCCGGAATGGTGCAGAAGGAACACCGATGGGTGCATCCGAAGGCCGTCACGATAAACCCGATGTTCATGCCGAGCTTTGTCAGGATATAGGCGTTTCGGTTTTTTTCCACAAGATCATAGCGGGGCGGTTTGTCATCCACGAGGTCCGCCGACGTGAATTTCCTGATCGTGAGGGACAGGTCTCCACCGGGATTGCTGCCGGCTACACCGGGTATCTTTGCGGGATTCTCTTTTTGTTCAAGGGCATCGACAAGCTCGCGGAAGCTTTTTTTCCCGAGTCCGGTCACAATAAAATCGATGCATGGCCTGTTGAAAAACTGGGGATCGCAGGTTGCATGCTGGCCGCCCACAACAATGACCGGATGATCGGATCGCCTGATTTCTTCGGCCAGTTGAATGACCCTGTTGGCTTCGCAGGTTACCGCAGTAAACCCCACGACATGAGGTTTGAACCGGTCATATTCAGCCCACAGGCTGTCGGGGTCCACCTTGAGGTCGACGATGGCAACTTCGTGCCCATCCAGGTTGCCGGCGACCGTCTCCAGACCCAGCGGTTCCCCCCTGAAAATCTGCTTCACGGCGGTAATGCCATATTCCTCTTCAGGGATGCTCCGGCCCGCATTGGGCGGATTGATCAGCAGGATACGCATCGTTAAACTCCTTACATGTCAGACAGAAAGGCAACGGCCCACGTTCCCGGACCGGTATGCACACCCGTTGTCAGAGAAAGGGGCTGCACCATGATTTCCGCTTGGACGTAACGCCCCATGATTTCCGGCTTTACAACATCTTCAACCCAGGTCTGATTATCAGAATACTCCAGCATGATCAGGGCCTTTTTGTCCGGACGCAGCGACTGATCCAGTTTATCCATGGCAAAGGCGATCTGCCCGGCCCGATTTTTGACGGCGCCGACCTTTTTCGCCCCCTCGGCCAGGGGACTGATGACCGGCTTCATGCCGAGGACATCACCGAAGAAGGCACCGGTTCTGGACAGACGCCCGCCTGCGGCCAGATATTGAAGCTTATCCAGAAAGATATATTCTTCACAATGCGCGATGGCCTGCTGCGCGAAATGGATGACCTTTTCCGGATCATCGGTCTGCCGGGACAGGCGGGCGGTGGCAATGGCAATCAGGCCGCNNTCATAATTTCCTGTAAAGACAGAGCCGACGCAGAGGTAGAGGACTTTTTCATAAAGACTGAGCGCACTTTCATAATGCTGATGCCTCTCAAAAACGGAGGCCTGCGACGTGACGACCTTCAGACCCTGCCGCATGCCGGCATAGAGGTCCGTCGGGTTGAAATGTGTCTCCGGCAGACAGGTCTCCCCGCTGCTGATATAACTGTCCAGCAGCGTCATCCCCAGCACCCGGGCNNATAATCGGCATCCCGGGTGACCACCACACTGTGACTCACCGCAGACAGCCTGCTGACAGCCTCTTCAGCCTGTTGATCGGTGCTCAGGATCGCATCCACGCAGTATCCCGATTCGGCATCCTCCTGAAAGGATGGGGAGATGCTGAGGTAATCCTTGAAGACGGTGGTGATGGGGCGAAATTCATCCGTCATTTTCAGGAGCCTGTGAAAGAAACCCTCAAAATAGAGGAACATGCCCAGGGCGCCTGCATCCACCACGCCGGCATTTTTGAGCTTGGGGAGAAGATCCGGTGTGGACCGGACGGTCTCCTCCAGACGGCTCAGAACCTTTTTCCCCCATACGTACAGAAGCAGCTTTTCGGCACACCGGTCCTCCTCGCGGAAGGACGCTGAGAGAGCAGGGGTATTTTCTTTTAATATCTCTGACAGGGAATCAAAAAGGGTGAGCATCGTGCCGGGTCTGGGATCATGGATCGCCTGCCGTGCCTGCTGACACCCCTGTTCGGCCGCCGGCCAGAGGGTCTCCGTGGAATCCGCCCTGATGAATTCGGTCAGGAAACGATTGGCAATGTTCCCTGAGTTTCCGCGGGCGGACAGCAGCAGCGCCTTGACCATTTTGCTGCGCTCCTGGTCCAAGCGGCGCAAGGGTGCGAGACTGACGACCAGATTGCGTCCCGTGTCGCCATCGGCCACCGGAAATACGTTAATCCGATCCAGAAGGTCCGCCCACGCAGAAACCCGCTCAACACCGGCCATCCATGCCTTTTGAAAATCGGAGGCCATTCTTAAAATCCCAGTGCGATGCGAATTTCATCGGGGATCCGGAGCATAATTTCCATCGTGGGCGTCAGAACGGCGACCTGCTCCGTTTTGCCCCGGGCGCATATTTTATCATCAGCGGCCAGCCGGATCTCAAAATCCACCANNAAATAATTTCCATGCCAGACGATCTGCATGGGATCGAGGTCGTAGAAGGGAACCGTTTTCCTGATTTCAAAACTTTTTGTTTCACTCATTTTTTCTTACCCGTTGCCGAATTTGCGAAAGGCCAGCTCTCTTTTCCGCGGGCGGAAGGTCTGGTCGGCTTTTTCTTTTTCAATTACTTTTTTAAACAGTTTAAACATCTTGATACCCTGGGATTCCTCGCGGTAGAAGGTGTCCCAGGCGTAATAATAGAGCTCCTGCAGTTTTTCCGGCGGCATCTGCCTGGGCTTGAAAATGACCTTATCGGTTGTGTAATCGTCCCAGTTGCCGGAGAGGATCCGCTTCTCCCGGGAGAAATCCTCAAATGCCTGCGTGTGCGGGAAAGGGGTCAGCACGGTGAATTCCGCCAGATCCAGATCGACCTCCATGAGGAAGTCAATCAGCCTTTTGATGTAGTCTTCCGTATGATTGTCCATCCCTAAAAGAATGGTTCCCTCAACGGCAATCCCGTAATCATGATAGCGCTTGATCCGGTCCCGGATGTAATCCGATGTGTCAAAAATCGCCTGATAGACATACCAGGCCCCGGCCTGCGCTGCCAGATCCAGCACGTCGTCATCATTTTCGATGGGATGACAGCACCACTTCTTCTTGAGTGGAATCATTTCCCGAAAAAGGTTGATTTCCCAGGTTTTATCCTGGGCAAGAGAATTATCCACGATAAACAGCCGGTTATTATCGATGCTGGCCAGCTCTTCCACAACCCGCTCGTAGGGACGTGGTCTGAATTTCCGCCCCCCGAGGTAACTCACACAGCAGGGATAACAGTTGAACCGGCACCCCCGCGAGGCGTGGACAAGATCAACCATCTGGACGCCCTTGTAGTTGTAGAGTTCGCGGTTCAGAATGCTTCGCCGGGCTGTGCCGACAGATTCAATCGGCGGATGATCGTTAAGATAATCATAGACTTTTTGCAGCCGGTTGTTTTTAAAGTCATCCAATACCTTTTCCATCCGTCCTTCCGCTTCCCCGAGGAAAACGGAATCCGCGTGCGTCATGGTCTCTTCCGCATGAAGCATGGTGGCAATCCCGCCGCAGATGACCTTGATGCCTTTTTGCCGGTAACCGTCCGCGATTTCCCATCCCCTTTTTACCTGGCCGGTCAGCATCATGGAAATGCCGATGAAATCAGCGTGGTCGTCAGCCGGCAGGGGTTCGACATTTTCGTCAATGAATTCGACGTCGATCCTCTCGGGAAGGGTGGCGGCGAAAACAACGGGACCGTGCGGCGGAAGATGGAATTCCGTCTGCCGATCCAGTTTTTTCCACTTCGGATAAATCAGTCTGAATTTCATGCGATTGTCCTGTTCCTGCCGGGAGCTTTACCCCAATGTCTTCAAGAAGGCATCCGGGGTAAGAGATCCTTAAAAAATGTTTCACCGCTGATAAACTATTTTCCAAGACTAATGCAAATCTTCCGGTATATTAATGCAATGCCGGCAAAACATCAAGCCCTTGTAAAAAATCGTCAATAATTCAATCGTTTATCATTGGAAGAGAGCCGTTCCGCCTGCAGAAGCATCAGTTTTAATCCGTAGCGGGGGGATTGATGACGGGAAAGTTCGATCCTTTCGGGAATTCCCTCTGCATTGCGTGAATAGGCCCTGACCTGCCGCGACAAATGGCCGCTGCTGTCGTATTGATTGATGGCCCACCCGAAGTCCCGATTGGCCAGCACATCGCTCGTCAACCCTTTTTCGTCCCGATAACGGCATACGGGAAAGCCGTTATCCAAGGCTCCCGTATCGATGAGCCGACCGGCCGGCGGGGAAAAGATGAGCTTGATATCCGCCATGATTTTTTCCGCAAATTCCGGATCATCAAAGGGAGCCACGGCCTGGTTGACCGTCAGCAGCCGGTGATACCGGGCGTCAAATAAAATAAACCCTTCAACAGTCATGATGACGCTGTGAATCATCTCCCGGGGCGGATCAACGAGGACGATACCCAGAACCATGGACCGGGATTCATCGGGCAGCCTGGCTTCGANNATCCATGTTCTGCCTGGCAGAAATTTTTATTCACGGAAGATCCTGAAAGAGAGACGCTGAAAGCGGTTGGTTGATCTGCACGTCGCGGAACTCCAATAACGTAGAAGTGTTTTCGTTTTCGACGATCCTGATGGATTTCATGACGCCCGGCCTCTGGGAGAGGGTCAATTCAATGCGCTGGATCATGCGGGAAAGCGATTTTTCCCTGGGCGTGAGGATGATTCGGGCCGGCGATCCGTTGATGAGCGTTGCCGTAAAGCTTTGATTCTGATCGAATCTCCCGTGGAGCCACTGACTGATCTCCTGCATCACAATCCCCATGGACTGAAGATGGGCGCTGGTATCCTCAACCCAGCTGCCGCCTGTAAAAAGGTACCGTTTGACCCTTCCCTGATGCATCAGCAGGATACTTCTGACGGGAGCGGTATATTCCCATCTGAGTGAATCCGGGGTTTGAAAAAAGAATTGCCCCTCGGAAACGAGCGGTTTTGTGAGGATCTTCATCTGCTTTTTCTGGGTAAAGGGCGCGGCGACGGACCGGACATTGGCCGATTCCCGCCGGATCTGTTCCCAGTTATCCGCCCAGCCGGTCAAAAAAGCACAACAGGCAAGTACGGCAAAGCTGAACCATTTGGAATGAGGGTATATTTTCATTGTGAACGCCGGATATGCATGATCTCAGAACATGCCTCCGTTGACGGAGATCACCTGACCGGTGATATAAGAGGCATCATCAGAGCAGAGGAAACGGACCACTTTTGCCACTTCCTCCGGTTTGCCGATCCGGGCCATGGGAATGACATCCTTAATCCGATCAATCGGTGCATCTTTGATCATCTCCGTTTCAATCAGACCCGGTGCGACCACATTCATTCTGACCCCGATTCGGGCCACTTCCGCGGCAATGGAGCGACTCGCGGCAATCAGCCCCGCTTTTGCCGCCGAATAATTGGCCTGGCCGCGGTTGGCGACGAGACCCGCAACGGATGAAATGGAAACGACAGATCCCCGCTTATTGCGGAGCATCTTCTTCAAAACGGGTTTCGTTACGTTGTAGAAGCCCTTCAAGGTCGTATCGATCACCCGGTTCCAATCTTCATCGGGCATCATGATAAACAGGCCATCTGCCGTAATCCCCGCATTGTTGACCAGAATTTCGATGTTTTTAAACCGGGAGAGGATATCCTGAAGGCAAGCCTCCGCTGCGGTGGCATCGCTGACGTCAAACCGGGCTTTTTCACCGTCGCTTCCCGCCTTCCGGATCATCTCCAGGGTTTCTTCTGCCGCCTGGTCGTTCGATTTATAATTCAAAATAATATAATAGCCGGCACCGGCCAACTCCACGGCGATCGCCCGGCCAATACCCCTGGCACCGCCCGTTACAATCGCAACTTTCTGATCATTCATGAAAATCCACTCCTTTGTCTCTATTGATCTTCTTCCACTTTCGGTTCCGCTCCGGGCCGGAAAACCTGCAACTCCACCCGGCTTAAAAGCCGGGACTCCGATTCCACTTCCCCGGCAAACACAGCATAGGATTCAAGGGANNTCAAGGGAATAAAGCCTGCGGACGGTCGCGACCAATAGCATCTTCAGGGGGATCCTGTCGATAAAAAAGTCAGCTTTCTTGATGCCTACAAGCCACCCCTTTACTCCCGCCTTGCCATCCTTTTTTTTTGATTTCCAGCCTTCCCAGACGCCGGCAGTCTGGGCGACTAATTCAATGAGCATGATTGGATCCACGGTGTCCATGTCGTCATGAGGCCATTGCTCAGTCACCAGCGACGACGTTTTTGCCAAAGCGTCATTGATTTCCAAAACATCATCAACCCATTTCATGCGGCCGCGGTGGGGAATCAGGTCTTCAATCTGGATACTGGTCACGGACATCTTGATCAGGGCTTTCTCATCTTCTGTCTGAGGGATTTTCGCTGTTCTTATTATGAAAATTTCTCCGGCGTCAAGAACAATTATTGAAAGTTTCTCTTCTATTTTCCATTGACATCTGATAAAAGGGAAAATTCAGTGAATTTCCACCTTAATGCATCCGGGTCAACCAGACGGTGGAGATCAACTCCGGTCACCCCGGCAGGCAAGCAGGCCTGCCCGTTGCTGGAACAGATGTTCTTCGAAAGCATGAATGAGAACATAACCGACATATGATTGAGATTGCCCACCTTTACAAATTTTATGATCAGCGTCCCGTCCTGAATGACGTGACCCTTTCCGTGCAGGAAGGGTCGATCATGGGATTGCTGGGACCTAACGGTGCCGGTAAAACGACGCTGGTTTCGATTTTGACGGGTATCGTTCCAAAAGACCGGGGACAGGTCCATGTCAACGGGTGGGATCTGGACAAAGACCTGAAATCCATCCAGTCTCAATGCAGTATTGTGCCTCAGAGCTTTGCTTTCTATCCTACATTGACAGCCTACGAAAATCTGGTGTATTTTGGTGCCCTGTACGGACTGGATGGCCGGATGTTGAAGGCTCGCATTGATAGGGCCGTCGATATCGGCAGCCTGCAGGCCTTTCTGCATAAAAAAGCCGAAAAATGTTCCGGTGGGATGAAAAGAAGGTTGAATCTGGCGATTGGTCTGCTTCACAATCCCCGGATCCTCTATCTCGATGAGCCGACGGTGGGCGTTGACACCCAATCCAGAAATTATATCCTGGAAATGATTAAAAAAATAAACCGGGAACAAAACACCACCATTATTTATGCCTCTCATTACATGGATGAAATAGAACATATTTCTGATGATATCGCCATTATCGACGAAGGCCGTATTATCCTGCATGATCGTAAGGAAGCTGTTCTGACTCACACCGGTAAGGTGTCCATCCAAGTGGAAAGCCTGAGTACCTCGTTCTGTGACCGGCTAAAACATCTGGAGGGGCTTCAGATCGGCCCGAAGGGCATTCTGGTCGACAGGAATGAACGCTTCCATACAAACATGATGCAACTCTTTACACTTTTCGAACAGGAGCACGTGGAGATCAAGGATATGACCTTCGGTTATAAAAATCTTGAAGACCTGTTTTTAACCCTAACGAGTGTAACATTGAGAGACCGTTGAATAAAATTATCCAAATCCTGAAAAAAGAGTTTCTGATCATTGGACGGGATGGCCATTCTGTGGCGGTACTGTTCATTATGCCGGCAATCTTTATCTTAGTTATGTCGCTGGCCATGCAGGACTTGTTTGATATTCATGCCCCCGTGCGGATTAACATCCTTGTGGTTGACCGGGATGGGGGACCGGTATCAAAGGAATTTCTGGATGCTCTGGGTAAACTGGATGCCCTTGCGATTCAAAAGCTCGATCCAAACAGTACGGTGGATCAGATCACCCGGCGAATGTTTGAAAAGGACTATAAATTCGCTTTTATCCTGACGGATCGTTTTTCTTCCTTCGTGGAGAATAAAAGGGGTGGACAGGATCAAAAGCCACTGATGCTGATGGTGAATCCTACGGTCGGCACCCATACACAGCTGGTTTTAAAGAATATTCTTGGCAGTAACCTGGCAAAAATGAGAGTCCAGAACTTTATCAGGAGCCATGAAAACTGGCTGGTCATGGCCGGCATTGACAAGCAGAAACTCATGGAGCCGGCGGATACATCGATCGACATTCAATATGTCTATAAAAACAAACAGGACTATAAAATTCCCAGTGCCGTTCAGCAGAGCGTGCCCGCCTGGCTGGTGTTTTCCATGTTCTTTATTGTGATCCCCATTTCCAACACCTTCATCGCCGAGCGGACACAGGGCACATTTTTAAGACTAAAAAGTATCAATATATCAAAGTATTATCTTCTTTTCGGGAAAATTGTTCCCTATTTCCTGATTAACCTGATCCAGGTGGCACTCATGATCCTGATCGGCATGTACGTTGTTCCTCTCCTGGGAGGAACAGCACTCACGCTGGGAAGCTCCTGGGGAGGGCTTCTTTTAATTGCGGCCAGCGTCAGTTTC
>PMNM01000107.1:0-4648 GCA_003161855.1 Syntrophaceae bacterium
GCCCTGATCCTGCGGGGAGTGGCTTTTGAATTCAGGGGCAAAGGAAGCAGCGAAACATGGAAAAAGGGCTGGGACTGGGCGATTTTCCTGGGTAGCCTGATTCCGTCGCTGCTCTTCGGCGTGGCTTTCGGTAATATCTTTCAGGGCCTGCCGATGGACGGGGCAGGCTACCACGGCAGCCTGCTGACCCTGCTCAATCCCTACGGCCTGCTGACGGGCCTGCTGTTTGTCCTGCTCTTCACCGTACATGGCGCCCTCTGGACGGCCATGAAAACACTGGGATCACTCAGCGCCCATGCCGTCGTCTTTGCAAAGAAGTCCTGGTATGCGCTGGTGCTGGTTGCCGTTCTTTTTCTCATCAACACGGCCTTTCAGACAAAGCTTTATGCCAATTATTTTGCGCATCCTCTCTGGTTTGCCGTCCCGCTCCTGGCCGTCGCGTCGCTGCCTGCCGTCAGGCTGTTTCTGGTCAGAAATCAGTACTTCAACGCTTTTCTCTCGTCCTGTGTGACGATTGCGATGATCACCCTGACAGGCGTCATCGGCCTCTACCCGAATCTGATCCCCTCCAGCCTCGATCCGGCGTACAGCCTGACCATTTTCAATGCTTCCTCCAGTGTTTATACGCTGAAGATCATGACGGTCGTGGCGCTCCTTTTTATGCCCGTCGTCATCGCCTACCAGATCTGGGTTTACCGGGTTTTCCGGGGCAAGCTGGTCATCGAGGAGGTGCTGAAAGACCGGGAGGCCTATTGATCCGGCTGCTGAAAAAAGGCTGATTCAGTAAATATGTTGAAATCTGGGAAATGTCTCATGCGTCATTACGAGCGAAGCGTAGCCATCTCAACACTTTAGATCGCCGCGGCCTCCGGCCTCGCGATGACATGCGGGTCATCAAACGTTTCATGGTGGTGAATGTTTTTCACGGCCGCCATTGATTTTTTCAGGACCAGGAATTATCTTAAAACCGAAACACCCATAAACTCGCAAAAACTAAACTGAAGATTAAGGGGGGGAAAACGATGATCGGAAAAAAGATGCGTGACTTGATGAACGAACAGATAAAAAATGAACTGGAGTCCTACTACATCTACCTGTCCATGGTGGCCTATTTCCATTCCCGGAACCTCGACGGCATGGCGCACTGGATGCGCTGCCAGGCCCATGAGGAGATGATTCATGCCATGAAGTTTTATGACCACATCATCGACCGCGGGGGAACGGTGGAGCTGTTAAATCTGAAGCAGCTCAAAACGAAGTGGAAATCGCCCCTCGAAGCCTGGCAGGACACCCTGGAGCATGAAAAATTCATCACGGCCAAGATCCATGACTTGGTCAAGCTCTCCAGAAAAGAGAATGACATCGCCTCCGATACGCTTTTGAACTGGTTCTCGAAAGAACAGATCGAAGAGGAGTCCAATGCGGAAAAGGTTCTCCGGCAGATGGAAATGATCGGCGACAGCAAGCAGGGGATCTACCTGCTGGACAGGGATCTGGCAACCCGGATCTTCCCGGCAGGCTCGCCGCTCGATCCGGCCGCCTACAACCTGGCAACCTGAGCCTACACCCTGAACACGCCCCTTTCTTTCGGAGACCGGATTCCTGTCATTATTTTCTACGGGGATCCGGCCGCTTCGATTTCCTCCCGCACCATCCCCTCGCTCACGTTAAGAAATGACTCGAGGGCATCCTTTGCCCTCTGGCCCCCGATACGGCCCAAAGCCCAGGCGATCATCCCCCGGACCCGTTCGTCACCGGTTTCATGCCAGGCGCGGACGAGGTCCGAGACATAGCATTCATCCCGACTGTTTCCCATCACCCGGGCGACATTCATCTTCCACTTCCAGAGGTCGTCCGGCGACAGGTAAAACATGTGCGGCCATATGCGGCTTTCAAAGAAGCCTCTGTCCATGTGGAGGAGGGTCGTAATCTCAAAGTCATTGGCCTTTGCCGCGACCCGCTGGTTTATGGGGAGCGTCTGGGAAAGCCAGGGGAGATTCCGCGGGCAGACGTTCTGACAACGGTCACAGCCATAGACATACATACCCATGGGTTCACGGAGTTCCCGCGGAGTGATCTTCTTTCCGAAGTAGGTGAGATAGGAGATGCATTTTCTCGGATCGATGGTCCCGTTGCCCTGAAGGGCTTTGGTCGGACAGGCGGCAATACAGGCATTCCGGCACCAGTCGGGGCAGCCCATGGTCAGGGTGGGCTCATCGGGGACGAACTCATAATCGACGACAACCGTGATAGGAAGCACCCAGGAGCTTTGGCGGGCCGTCCTGGCGGCATAGAAAAGGCAGTTTTTCCCGAAAGTTCCCGTGCCAGCCCGGGCCGCCGCCACCCGGGGGGGGAGGTTGAAGGGTACTTTGGAGTCGATGTCGCCGTGACGCAGAAAATCGCGGAAGGCTTTGATGCGGGGGGCCAGCCCGTCCCGTGTCATGCGATCGTCATCAAGATAACAGCGGCCGAAATGGCTTTCGAGCGAGACGGGAAAGGCTTCACGGAAGTAGAGCTCCAGGAGCACGATGATGGACTTTGCCGCAGGCAGCACCGTCTTCGGATCCGTCCCGTCCAGGAGCGCCAGCCCCGCCTTCTCCACCCAGCCATACTCAGCCTGATGGCTCCGCAGGTAATCGAGATGCACCGTAAAAGGTTCTGCTGTTGTAAATCCGACGTCGCCGAAGCCGAGGCGGCGTGACTCTCCGATGATGTCCTCTCTTGTGATCATGAGTAAAATCCTCCCCGCAAAAAAACCATGAAGCAGACCATATGTCAATGAATTTCAGGAACAAAACGGGATAACTTGACATGCGGCGTCTTTTTCTCTAATGAAATGGCTATGACAGATGAAACCACGACCGCCATCGTCGGGAAACATTGCCGCCCTATCCTTTTCACCGTCGCCTTCGCTTTCATCCTGATTGCGTCGGCCTGCGGGGACAAACCCGCACCGGTCAAGGGTGGTACATCAGTCATCAATGTCTATCTGGACCCCGTCCAGGAGCCTTGCGCGTCAACGGAGACTTTTCAAAGGAAGATCACCAACGGCAGTGTGACCATGACCCCTGTGGCCGCTTACCGGATCGCGGGGAACGTCATGTCCAAAAGAAAGTACACCCACGGATGGGGGGCCGAGGTCGCGCCCTTTGATCTGGCGATCGTATGGGGCATGATGACCTACCCACACGTGCAGAAACAGCTGTCGATCAAACATGACAGCACGCGAATGGCCTATTTCCGGATAAATGGGAAGGATCCGCCCGTCGACATGGAATACGCCACGTCCCACGGTTCAAATAACCACATCATTCCGGCGAATGAAGCGATCCTCAGGGCGGTCGATCGCCATGTCAAGGTTCATGACCGGATTGTCCTNNGTCACCCGCCTGCAGGTCGAAAATGAGATCTATGAATAATTTGTCGTCCCCTTTCGGATTGCGCCGATCAAAATGATTGACAGGGGGGTGAAAAGTATGTAATTTGGCGCAGGTCAAAGGATTATACCCGCCCTATCCGTCCGAAAAGAGGTGTTTTCTGAGCGAAAAATTCATCAAGGTCGTTGCCACCGGTTTCGGCAGCGGCCTCGTACCCTTTGCTCCGGGAACGGCGGGAACGGTTGTCGCCATACCGATCTATCTGATCTTTTCCCCCCTGTCCTGGCCTCTCTACCTGCTGTCGGCGCTGGCCCTGACTTTTCTGGCCATTTATGTATCGCAGGAGGCGGAAAAGATTTTCCGGAAAAAGGATGCATCACAGATCGTCATCGACGAGATCGCCGGCTTTCTGTGGACCATGTTTCTGGTGACCCCCTCTGTTCTGCATGTGATGCTGGGGTTTATTTTTTTCCGGGTATTCGATATCGTTAAGCCCTTTCCCGCCCGCTTGTTTCAAAACCGGCTTCCGGGAGGCTACGGGATTGTCCTGGACGACGTTGTAGCGGGAATCTACGCGAATCTGCTTCTCCTGATTCTGGTGAAGTTCTGGGGCATATGAGGAAATCCGCGGCGGAAGCGTTTCCATGAAAATAGGTATTCTCACCATTGGCAATGAGCTGACCAGCGGCCGCACCCAGGACACGAATTCGTCCCTGATGGCCCGTATTTTCAGCACCCAGGGATGGCCGGTGAGCCTGATGATGTCCGTCGGCGATGACGACCGTCTCATCAAACAGGCCCTGGGTTATATCCTGGCCCAGAGTGATGCCGTTGTCGTCACGGGCGGTCTGGGTCCCACGGCCGANNAACAATGCCAAGCAGGCGGACTTTCCCGAAGGGGCGGAGGTGATCCCCAATCCGGTGGGAACGGCGGCCGGCTTCGCGCTGAAGCAGAAGGGCAAGGTGATTGTGGTCATTCCGGGCGTGCCCCGGGAAGTGGAACGGATGCTGCCCGAAGGGGTCCTCCCGCTTCTGCGGCGGGAATTCCCGGAAGCGACGCAGCATGTGGCCGTCCGCACGATCAAGACCTTCGGCCTTTCCGAGGCGGCGGTCGATCAAACCCTGGCGGATCTCGATCCGGCCCGTCTCGGCGTCAGCATCGGCTTTTATCCGAACTTCCCGGAAAACCACATTGTCCTGACGGCGAGAGGCGCCGTGGAAACCGAGGCGGCTTCCCGGGTCGGCGCGGCCGCGGAAGGCGTCATCAGCCG
>PMNM01000107.1:4745-6361 GCA_003161855.1 Syntrophaceae bacterium
ACCTCGGACTGGCCATTACCGGCATTGCCGGGCCGGCAGGGGGAACGGAGCAAAAACCGGTGGGAACGGTTTATATCGCGCTTGCCGACGGGAAGCAGACCCTTTGCCGCTGTCATGCTTTCCGGTGGGACCGCCGGCGCAACAAGATCATTTCCTCCCAGGCAGCTTTGCTGATGCTGAAGAAATATCTGACCGGGGAACAGGAAGATGGCTGACCGGGGAACCATCCGGGCGTTTCTGGCCATGGACCCTCCTCCGGAGGTCCTTCGGAGAATTGCCGATATTCAGGAGGTTTTGAAAAAGACCCTCCGGGGTTCGATCAGCTGGGTCCGGCCCGAAGGAATCCACCTGACGCTGAAATTTTTTGGTGATATGGCCGCAGAGGACCTTCAGCCCATTTCCGAGGTCGTTTCCGGACAGGCCGCCGGAATGCGTCCACTGCATTTGAATATTAAAGGCCTCGGCGTGTTTCCCGGCATCAGGCGGCCGCGGGTCCTCTGGCTGGGTGTGGGCGGAGAAGTGGCGCGATTGATCGCCTTGCAGGGGGTCCTCGATCAGGGCTTTGAGACCTGCGGAATTAAAAAAGAAGAACGGCCGTTCCGGGCCCATCTCACGCTGGCCAGGATCAAGTCGCCGCAGGGATTGAGTGGTCTCGATAAAGTTCTTGAAGAAAAAGAAGCGGAATCAGCCGGATCATTTGAGGCGAAGGGTCTGATNNCTGTTTAAAAGTGATTTAACGCCAAAGGGGGCCATATACACCGTATTGGCCGATTTTCCATTTCAAGGATCATAAAATAAACATCAGGGAGGTCACTATGGCATCGGATATGGATAGAACAAAGGCAGTGGATCTGGCCATTACCCAGATCGAACGACAGTTTGGAAAAGGCTCCATTATGAGACTGGGAGGTGGGGAGAAGATCGGCGACATCCCCGTCATCCCGACAGGTTCCCTCGGTCTCGATCTTGCCCTGGGTGTGGGTGGCGTTCCCAGGGGACGAGTGATTGAGATTTTCGGTCCCGAATCGGGCGGCAAAACGACCCTCGCCCTCCATATCGTGGCCGAGGCACAGAAGCAGAACGGATTGGCAGCCTTTATCGATGCCGAACATGCCCTGGATGTGTCCTATGCCAGAAAGATCGGTATCAACACGGACGATCTCCTGATCTCGCAGCCTGATAGTGGCGAACAGGCGCTCGAGATCGCTGAAACCCTTGTCAGAAGCGGGGCACTGGATGTTTTGGTGGTCGATTCCGTTGCCGCCCTCGTTCCCAAGGCTGAGCTGGAAGGAGAGATGGGCGATGCCCAGATGGGCCTTCAGGCTCGCCTGATGTCCCAGGCGCTTCGCAAGCTGACCGGCAGTATCAGCAGGTCCAAGACGACGGTCATTTTTATCAACCAGCTCAGGATGAAGATTGGGGTCTTCTTTGGCAATCCCGAAACGACGACAGGAGGCAATGCCCTGAAATTTTATTCCTCCATGCGGCTGGATATCCGGAAAGTGAGCGCCCTCAAACAGGGACAGGACGTTATCGGTATGCGAACCAAGGTCAAAGTCGTTAAGAATAAAGTAGCCCCCCCCTTCCGGGAAACGGAATTTGACATCATTTTCGGC
>PMNM01000048.1 GCA_003161855.1 Syntrophaceae bacterium
CACTGTAACATGATTAAATTGGCACACCCCTTGCTCTATAGTTGCATGAAACAGATCTAATAGTCATGAAAGAGAAAGAAATGAGCAGTAACGGGAGTCGCCATCCTCATTATGTATCGATGGTTTTTGTGGCGTTCCGCTACGAAGGAGATTGTAAATGATGATGTCCATGAGTAAGGTGTTGACAGACAAACATGTACCGGAAAAGCGGGCATCCAGGGCTGGCCTTCGGCTTTTCCTTCTCTTGACGGTCCTGGCGTTGGCCGGATGTTATCCTGCAACCTATCGCGAGGTTTCACGACCCATGCCCGGAGATAACGGCAGAAGCCCCGGGGCTCCTATTACCCAGATCTATTTTTATCCGAAAGCCGGCCAGACAAACGAGCAACAGTCACGTGACCACTATGAATGTTACAACTGGGCGATGCAGCAGACCGGCTTCGATCCGAGTCAGTCGTCTATCCCGTCTGAGCAGCGCGTCAGGGTGGTGCCGATGCCTCCGCCCGGGCATGATACCGCTGTTCTGGCGATCACCGGTGCGGTGCTGGGCGCATTGATTGCCGGACCGAGACACGCAGGGGTTGGTGCATTGATCGGCGCAGGGAGCGGGGCTGTTGTCGGCGCTGTATCAGATACGACCAGGCAGCAGCAAGCCCAGCAGTTGGAGGAAGCCTATTCCAACCGCGATCGGGCAATTGACGTTCAATATGAAGAAAGGGCATTCACCTTCCGGCGTGCGATGTCTGCCTGCCTCGAAGGCCGCGGGTATACCGTACAGTAAGAAAAACCGAGAATCTAAATTTGATTTTAAGGAGGCAATAGCCATGTTATATCTTCGCAATAAGAGTGGGTACTTTGCGCTCGGCCTGATGTTGGCCCTGCTGTCAGGAATCCTGTTATTCGGGTTTACACAGGTGGCACACGCGGACGAACGCGGTTTCCGCCATCACGAATTCATGGATTCGCGTCATGGACATAACCATTACTACCCGTCTCGCGGTTTGTTCATTGAGGTGCTGCCAATCGGCTACCTGGATGTGTTTTACGGCAATGCACGATACTACTTCCAGGGAGGTGTCTGGTATCGCCCGCAGGGACGGCGCTTCGTCATTGTTGCGCCTCCCTTCGGTATAATCGTTCCCGTTTTGCCTCCCTATTACGCGACAGTCATGCTAGGCGGTGTTCCTTACTATTATGCCAACGAAGTCTATTACACTCAAGGTGCGGGGGGCTATGTCGTCGTCGCGCCACCGCAGGGCGAAGTCAGTCAGGCGCCTCCGGCACCCTCAGCACCCCCGTTGTCAGACAAGTTATTCCTCTATCCCCGCAAAGGCCAGAGCGAACAGAAACAGGCAACGGACCGTTACGATTGTCACCGCTGGGCTGTAAGCCAGACAGGATACGATCCGGTTCAGCCCCCTGCCGGTGCAGCTCAAATGAGCCAGAAGCGCGCGGACTATCAGCGGGCGATGGGCGCCTGCCTCGATGGCCGCGGGTATACCGTGAAATAGCAGGAAACTGCCATGCCGGGCTGATGGCCGGTACAAAAGATAGAAGAATTGAAATTTACCAAGCCTGAGGTCTGCTTCGAATCACAGCGATCCGGCTCAGTCCCGATTCCCATCGCTGCCGGATGCATCCGCTCTTGTTGGCAGACTTTTTTCTTCCTTATGGCGATCAGCGGAGATCTCGACGGCGATGGCCGCGGCCTGCTTGGCAGGCATGCCTTCAGCCCGGCGCTCATACTCCTCTTCACCGCGGTCGTCGCGTTCCTTAATCTCCACGTCTTTGGCCAGTTCCTGATGCCCCGGTAGGTCGACGCGCAGTTCCTCGATGAGCATCAGCACCGCCGCCGCCACCGGAAGAGCAAGAAGCGCCCCGGTGACACCCGACAAAACGCCTCCCGCCAATAGCGAGAAAAGGATCACGGACGACGGGAGGCGCAGCGCGCGTCCATAGATCCGGGGCACGATCACACGGCTCTCGAATCCCTTGTAGGCGAGCATCAGCGCAAGCACGACGATCATGATGGTGGTACCGTGGGAGAGAGCTGCCGCCGCTGCCGCTCCCACCGAAAACACGGCACCGATGTAGGGCAGGACGTCGGCAACGCCCGCAAACAACGCAATGGCCAGGGCGCTGGAAACACCGCAGGCTCTCAGGAGAATGAACACGAAGACGGCTATGAGAACAGAGGTGATTACCTGCCCGCGGATATAGGCACCGACGATGGTTTCCAGGTTCAGCATGACCCGGGAAAGCCGGATGTGGTGGGACCTGGGAACCACTGAGAAGAGGCCTCCGCGCAGCCGGTCCCTGTCGATCATGATGTACAGGGCGAGAAATACGGAACTCATAATATACGCGAAGATCACGACGACGCGGGTGGAGAACTCGATGGCATTTGAGGCGACAATTCTCGCAACATAGCCGGAGTGCACGTTGCGAAGCAGTTCTGCCAAGGGGTTGGTCAGGTGGGAGCCCGCCAACCAATTCGCCAAGCGTNNCCCGCAGGGCGGGTTCCTGGTCCAGAAGGTTCGTCGCCTGCGCCATGAGTGATGGAATCGTCATTGTGACGAAGAGAACGGCGACCACCAGGAGCGCGGTGAAAATGATCGCGATGCCCAGGCCCCGGCGCATGCGCCGCTCTTCGAACCACTGGACCGCAGGACTTATGGTGCCGACGATGATGAGGGCCGCCACGAGTACCAAAACCACCGGTAGAAGCCGGTTCAGCACCCACAGACCGGCGATGAGGAGTAGCACAGCGATGATGGTGACGGGAGAGGGCTCGATGCGAATCACGCGGGGTCGATCATCCTTTGGGGGGGATCCAGCGGGTTCCTGAATTGGCATCATGTCGCCTCCGTTCCGGCGTTGGCCCCAGCCAACCCGATTCCACCAATTGAAATGTTCATGGCAACCTGTATGCCGGTCTGTCCTAGCCGAAGTTGATGATGAGCGGCATTGCTTGCGGCAGCCCAGATCAACTCAGTTTGACGCTGGGCTGCCGACGCGTAGCAATCCCCTTAGTGATGAATATAGACGGGTGGGAAAAAGACACCGACGCCCGGCGGTGGAGGTGGTGCATAGATGACCCGCGGGGGGGGATAATAAGCTCGTTCCCTGTAGCCATAGTAGCCATAAGGCCGATAATCACGCCTGCCATACACATAGCGGTTGTGGTCATATCCACGCCCTCTGTGCTGGTAACGGCCTTTGTCATGTTTGTAATCTTTGCTGAGGGCCGGCACCACGTCTATACTGCCGATCATTGCGGCTAAAACAAGCCCCATCATGATCTTGCCC
>PMNM01000088.1 GCA_003161855.1 Syntrophaceae bacterium
CGCCAGTATTCAATGACCTTGATCCTCTTTTGAGCCAGGTAGGCCGGGTCCTTTTTAACCTTTGGTAAAATTTCTTTGACGGCAATGCTCTGGGGAATATTCCAGTAGGGATTAAGTTCAATATAGGTCATTTTACCGCTGAAAACAGAGGTGCGCTGACGCTGCTTCCCCACGACAATCGCCATGTTCATGATGACGCGATCGGCTTCCAGAACTTCCAATTCAAAATTTGCAATATTCACGAGAATATAACGCCGTTCGATATCCTCGGGAAGCCAGCGCAGCCGTTCCATGTTCAAAACAATCTGGCGAATCCGTCTTTCTATGGGAACATTCATCTCCTTCAGGGTTGCCGCATTCATGATCCCATCGGCTTTTAACCCCTGTCTCTTCTGGAATCTGCGAACTGCCTTTTTCAAAGAATCGTCATAAAAAGGGGAATACGGCTGTTCTGTTTTTGCAAGATCCCCGGATAGCTCAAGCCTCTGCCTTAACAGGGAGAGATACCTGCCGTAATCACTTTTACTTTTCAAACTGCGGGGAGAGGGAATCACAGGCCAGCCACCCATGTTTGCAATATTAGAATAAATCGCAAGGGTCTGTTTCAGATTTGTGTAAAGAGGATCCTGTGGGGTCAAGCGTTTCAGGGCATCCTCAATATTGCCAGAGGCGAGAGTCTCTTGAACAACCTCGAGAAGAGACGAGTCTTTCTGATAGGCAAACCAGTCCGGATAAAGTTTTTCCGGATCGACCCGGCCATTCAACAAATGGTACCCGTAGAGGACAAAGGCATCTGTCAGCAGCAACTCAAGATCAATGCGCCTGGATAGGGGGAANNTGGTAATCTTCAGGTTTTAAACCATCCAGGTCTGCTTTACGGATCTCATTCAAAAATGACTCGACATGCGGTAAAGGGCCTTCATCACTGATCCAGGCAGGCTGAAAAAGTCTATTCAGATACAGGTCCTGGAGCGCCGCTGATCCGTAAATGAGGCTTTCTCCACAGAACATCCGGGAACTCTCTTCCGCCACTTCGAACCTCTTCTCAATTTGCACGTTGAGGGGATCCGGTGAACTTTCCGCCATTAAAATAACGGAAAAGAGAGAGATGAAAAGAACGACACTGACCCCTATCGTGGGGATGAGTCTGTCTCTTAATATCCGCATGGGGCCTCTTCAACCTCGAAAATTATTAAAAAACCGGTGTCCACTTGCCACAACCTCAATCCAAAAAGCAAANNCAAAAATAGATTAAATAAAATAGAAAGGATTTAAAATATATGCCTGCATCATTCATGAGTGCCATCACGCCGTTATTGAGCGGAATGGAAATGATCAAGGTTCCCATTAAAGCCAGTGCCACCTTTGTCGAGCTCAGCGATCAGATGTTATCCTTTGAACTCAACATGATTAAAAGCGTAACCGATGCGGGGTGGAATACCACGCGTCATTTCCTGCCCTGGACCGGACCTTTTTCACAGAAGAAATTTTCAGAATATCTGGGGATCTGCCAGGAAGGGACGGACGGCTTATTAAATCTCGCGAGAGAAAGCATCACGACCCACTTTGATCGTTTCCATCAGGAAAGGCAGGGAGAGCTTGAGTTTATCAATCTCTTCACCGAGGAACTGCCTTCTCAGGACTGGATAACCCGGAGTGAACATAGAAAAGTCCTTCTCGATTTGCCAAGTCTAAAGCTGATCGATATCTCGGCCGATATTCCACATAACATCCACAACTATACCGTTGTTTTCGCTCCCCGTGCCGGACATCATTCCAATATTGCCGAACAGGTCGCTATTTACATGAGAGATCACGGCATGACCCGGATGGCTGTCGTGGAGCAGAAATGCGCCGAGGACATTCCGCTTTATGTCGACGGAAAACGGCATCACGAGGATTTCGAAAATCAGATAGAACAGTATCGGCGGGTCCTGGAACATGTCAAGGACATGACCGGCTATCCCACCCACATGGTCGCGATCTGCCAGCCCGGGCCGCTCCTGATGATGACCCTCATTTTGCATCCGGGGCTGGGAAAGACCTTCGGTTCAGCCGGTTCACCCATGCACACGGAAGGAGAACACGGTTATCTGACCGATTTTGCCAGACTCATGGGCGAGGATTACATTGACAAACTCATTTCTCTTTTTTGCCATACCGTTTCCGATGAGCATGTCGGAGTGGGCAGAAAATGTTTTGACGGCCGCCTTCAGGTCCTCGGTTTTTATCTCCTGGGCATGGATCAGCATATTGCCAATTTTAGTAACCTCTTGTCGGATCTGAAGCATGGCAATGCGGAAGACGCGGAGCGCCAGAAGGTGTTTTATCAATGGTATAATTACGTTCATCACTTTCCCGTCAGCTTTATCCGGGATACCTATAGAAAGATTTTTATCGGCAATGAGCTGATCCGGAGAACGCTTATCATCGGCGGACGCAGGATCGGCATCCAGGATTATCCCGCTTCTGTGCCCGTATGGGCCTTGGGGGGAACGGAGGACCAGATTACACCGCCCCTGCAGGCCACCGGGCATATGGATCTGATTGAATCGTTGGCTCCGGAAGACAAATTGACCCTGATCTGTGAAGGTGGGCACATGGGCCTGTTCCGTTCGAAAAGGGTTTTGAAAGACTATTACAGCCGAATCGTGACATTTCTTCTTGAAAAAAGTGACAAGCGGAAGCATTGATGATCTCCGTTCCGGTCATTTACGGCAAGCTGTTGCTGACGGCGTTCCTCTGGGGGGGCACCTTCGTGGCGGCGCGGGTGGTGACCCAGCATGTGGAACCTTTCAGCGCTTCATTTCTGAGATTTGTTGTCGCTTCGTTTTTTCTGATTCTGCTGGCTGGTAAACGGAAAGCGTCCTTCCCACTTCTCAAAAAAAATCAGCTGCTGCCTGCCATTCTCCTCGGGATGACGGGTATTTTCACCTACAATGTTTTTTTCTTCATGGGATTGAAAACCGTCACCGCCAGCCGGGCGTCTCTCATCGTGGCCACCAATCCCGTTTTCATTTCTCTTTTTTCCGTCCTGCTGTTTAAGGAAAGGATGAATGCCGGCAAGGTCATGGGCATCATCCTTTGCCTTGCCGGGGCGGCAATCGTTATTTCTCACGGGAACCTGCCGGAGATCTTTCGGGGAAAGCTGGGCTGGGGTGCAGTGTATATCCTCGGCTGTGTGGCCAGCTGGGTCGCCTATTCTCTGATCGGCAAGGTGATCATGAAAGATCTTTCCCCTCTGCATGCCGTTACCTATTCCTGCCTGATCGGAACCCTGGCTCTTTTTTTTCCGGCCTTGCAGGAAGGTATTTATGAACAGGTTATGACTTATACCGCCATCGACTGGACCGGTATTTTCTACCTTGGCTTCTTTGGAACGGTTCTGGGGTTTCTGTGGTACTATGAAGGCATTCAGGTGATCGGACCCTCCCGCGCCGCGGTGTTTATCAACTTTGTTCCGGTGAGCGGTGTTCTTCTCGGATGGCTCTTGCTCGATGAATCCATCAACCTGTCCCTCCTGACCGGGGCCGCCCTGGTCATTGGCGGTGTCTACTTAACCAACAAGATCAAAAACACTTGAATCCCGGCAACGATCGTGCTATTTACCGGGCCGCTGCATTACAGCGGAATGAAGCACGCATTGCAGGAAGAGTAAAGTTCTTCAATGTGAAAAACAGATCAGGAACGGTCTCATGAACACATTCAGGATTGCGACCTACAATGTGAACTCCATCCGGTCCCGTCTCCACATCATCATCCCCTGGCTTGAGGAAAATCGCCCTGACGTGTTTTGCATGCAGGAAACCAAAGTGAGTGACGCCAAGTTTCCTGTTTCTGAATTCACAAAAGCAGGTTATCAAGTCGTCTTCAAGGGAGAAAAACAATACAACGGTGTGGCGGTGGCATCCCTTCAGAAGCTGGAACAGGTTTCCTTCGGTCTGAATGATGAGGAGGGTCCGGAAGACGCAGACCGCCTGATTAAGTTTCGTTTGTCAGGCATAACGCTATTGAATACCTATGTTCCGCAGGGCCGGGACCGGGACACGCCTCAATTCGCCTATAAGCTCCAATGGTTCAAACGTTTCCGGGCTTTTCTGGAAAAGCACAGTTCACCGGATATGCCCCTGATCTGGCTGGGCGACCTGAACGTCGCCCCGGAAAACATCGATGTGCATGATCCGAAAAGGCTGCTCGGACATGTCTGCTTCACGCCGGAGGTCTGGGAGTCCTTCGCCAGAATCAAGTCGTGGGGATTGACGGACATATTTCGTAAGCATCACCCCGGGGAAACGAAACAGTACACTTTTTTCGATTACCGCGTTCCCAAATCGGTGGAACGAGGGCTGGGCTGGCGGGTTGATCATATCCTGGCGACGGCATCGCTGGCCGAGAAATCCATGAATTGCTACATTGACATGCAACCCAGGCAGGCGGAAAAACCTTCCGATCATACCATCCTTGTTGCCGAGTTCAAGATGTGAGCCTGAATATGGATGAGATATCTGAAACCATCAAGAAAAATAAAGAAATTGCCGAAAAATTTTCAAGGATCGAAGAATCTCTGACTTCATTCACCCAAGTAAAGGACCTCTTTGAAAAACTTCTGCCCCGTCTTCAAGTCGAATTCAACATCCCCTTTGTCTGGATATCCATTATCAAGCGGCCGGAAGCGGTTAAACTGATACAGTCGCTGGAATCATCCAGCCTTCTGAAGGATCACGTGAATTTCATCGATGAGACGGTGTTTCGAAATCTCGTCACCAGCAAGAAGCCTGTTCTGGCAAACAAAGATCTCCAGCCTTTTTACAGGCTCTTTCCAAAAAACAAGAAATATTTCATCAAGTCTATTGCCGTCGCCCCGATCACGCTGAATGGATGCATAATCGGCAGCATCAATCACGGGGATGCCGCCAACATACGCTACGAACCGGGCATGGACACCACATTACTGGAACAACTGACAGAGGCCGTATCATCGTGCCTGGCCCGACTGTTGGACACATAGGGCTAAGGAAGAATGTTATCGAGAAAATTTCCGATGCTATCGGCATCTTCCATGGATAGAACCTGTTTCAATACCCTCTTCGCATCTTTTTGATTGATCTTTCTGATCAGATTCTTAATCACCGGAACCGATGCAGCATTCATGCTCAGATCGTTGATCCCCATCCCCACATAAAGATAGGCACACCTTGGACTGGCTGCCGCCTCCCCGCAAATGACCAGAGGCTTCTTGCTTTTCCGGCAAAGGGAGGCCGCTTCTGAAATGACAGAGATCACGGCGGGATGAAGGGGGTTGTAGATGGAGGCCACCTTGGGATTATTCCGGTCCACCGCCAGGACATACTGGACCAGGTCATTGGTTCCAACGCTGATGAAATCAACATAGGGAAGCAGCTTGTCAAGAATAATCGCCGCTGCCGGGACCTCTACCAGGATACCGATTTTGATTTCGTCATCGTGGGGAATATTTTCTGCCCGGAGGTTTGCCTTCTCCTCGCTGATCATCGCAATAATCTCTTTCATCTCCCCTACGGAGGAAATCATGGGGAAAAGCAGCTTCGTCCGTCCGAAGGCCGAGGCCTTCAGGATGGCTCGGATCTGATCCCTGAAAATATCCTTTAATTCCAGAGATACCCTGATGGACCGCCAACCCAGGTAAGGGTTATCCTCCTTGGGATATTCCAGATAGGAAAGAAACTTGTCTCCCCCGACATCCAGCGTGCGAATCGTCACCTCTTTGCCCCCGGCTTCTTCGAGGATCCGCCTGTAAAGGTTGGCCTGCTCATCTTCCGAAGGAAAACTGTCCCTGGTCAGGAAGAGAAATTCCGTCCGGTACAGGCCAATATGATCAACGCCATATTTTTCCACCAGACTGAGATCTGACAGGATTCCGATATTTGCACCCAGTCTGACCTTAAAACCATCCCGGGTTTGTGCAGGCAGGACTTTAAGCGCATCGAGGCTTTTGTCCTGACGGCTTTTCTCTTTTTCGAGTCTTTGATATTCCTGGATCACCACCTTTGACGGTTTAGGATAGACTAGGCCGGATGTGCCATCGACGATCAAAAAGTCGTTCTCCTTGATATTCTCTGACAGACCCCGGACATTGATCACCATGGGAATTTCAAAGGATCTAGCCAGAATCGACACATGGGAAGTCTCTCCCCCTTTGGAAAGGATAATACCGCGGAGATTTTCCTGCCGGGCCCGGATCAGTTCGGCGGGAGACATATTGGAAGCAATCAAAATGGTGTCTCTTTTAAAAACGCTTGCTTTCTCATCTCCCAAACCCAGGAGATTTCTCAGAATTCTTTTACCGATGTTCTCAATATCTGTGTCTCTTTGTCTGATATAAGGGTCTTCGATTTTGGAAAATGCTTTGACATAGTTCAGGATGACCTCTTTCAGGGCATATTCAGCGGCATGGCCTTCCCTGATATTGTCGATGACCTTGTTCTTCAGGCCGCCATCCCGAAGAAACATCAGGTAGGCCTGAAGAATGGCCTGCTCGTCTCTGGAAAGCTCCGTTTCCACAGGATGACAAACCTGTAGAACCTGGCTTTCGGATTGCCTGACGGCATCTTCGAACCGGTCAATTTCTTCATGTACATTGCCGGCTTCCCGGAAATAGATTTCATCAAAACCGATCCCCTCCCGAAGGTAATAGACATATCCCTGACCAAAGCCAGCGGATACGGGGATCCCCTTGAGGCGANNCAAAGTCATGCAATCCTTTTTAGGTTTACCGGAAAACTGAATGCAGCATCACTGTCCCCGCAGCGCCACAAAAAGAAGACACCACAAAGTTCATAAAAAGCCTGATCTTCTGAGAATGAGGGCGGAGGCGGAACCGATCCTGAAAAGTGTATTCGCCAGGATCGGCAAGCCCGACTCAGCACCTTTTATTCCGGACCCCTTTCAGCTTGAAGCCCTCAAGGCGATTCAGGAAGCGGATTGTCTTGTAGTGGCCCCTACAGGTTCGGGAAAAACCTGGATTGCTCAGGAGGCGATACGGTCCTTCTTCGGCAGAGGGGGACGCTGCTGGTATGCCTCCCCCCTCAAAGCCCTCTCCAATGCCAAGTGGGTTGAATTCAGACATATTTTCGGAGATGATCAGGTCGGCATTCTGACGGGCGACACCAAGGAAAATGCGGACGCTCCGATCACCGTGGGCACCACGGAAATCCTGAGAAATCAGCTTTACGATGTCATGCATCGCGGTGAAAATATGGATTGCGACCTGGTGATCCTGGATGAGGCCCATTTCCTGGGAGACCCGGACCGGGGAGTCGTCTGGGAGGAAATCCTGATCTATCTACCGGTGCGCGTGAATGTCCTGCTCCTGTCGGCCACCATCGGTAATGCCCCTGAGATCGCCGCGTGGCTGACCTCGCTCCGGACGAAATCCTGCATCGTGATCCGGGAGGAAAAAAGATCCGTTCCGCTCTATCCTCTGTTCCTGCATCCCTCCGGCCGGATCATGCCCTATCTGGAGAAAAATAAGATTTTTGCCCGGATCACGCAGTTTCACGAAAATAAGTCTCAAAACCGGCAGCGCCGGGAAACGCTTCCCCATTTCGGTGACATTATGCGGGTGCTGAAACACTTCCACCTCCTGCCGGCCATTTTTTTCCTCAAATCAAGGTCCGAATGCGATGCCGCCCTCAAGACCTGCCTGGACGACTCCGGCCATGGCGAAGATGACGGCTTCGGTTATGATCTGGAAGAAATCCTCAGCCGCTCCCCCTACCTGAGAAACCACAAACAGCTTCATTATCTTCAGGAAGNNAATTCAGACCTCTTCAACGGTCATGAATTCAGCCCTCTGCGGGGCACGGAATTCCACCAGATGACAGGGCGGGCAGGCAGGCGCGGGCAGGACCGGATCGGTTTTCTCATGATCATCCCCGGCCGGTTCATGGATATTGTTCATATCAGGAAACTCCTGTCCCTGGCGCCGGAAGATATCCTCAGCCAGATCCGGAATGACTTTTCCATGATTCTGAACCTCCTGCTGTCCCAGACCCCGGATGACATCCGGGAAATCTTCGCGAAATCCCTAGCCAGTTACCAGCGCAACCGGAGGGGAGATTTATTTCCATCCCGGAAAAAGGGGTCCAATCTGTGGGACGATTTTCTCATCCATCTGGATTTCCTGAAGGTGGAAGGGTTTGTAAACGATAACGACCGCCTGACCGAGACAGGCCTCTGGGCGTCAAAGCTGCGGCTGGATCAACCCCTGCTCATTGCCGAATGTTTGAGACGCGAGGCTTTCCCAAGGCGGGATGAAAGACTGCTGGCCGCCGTTGTTGCTCCTTTCGTCTATGACGGCGATCAGGAAAGCAGGATCAATCTCAAAAAGATGCCCAGAAAACTGGGGCAGGCCTGCCATAAAGTGGTAACAACCCTGAACCCCCTGTCAAAACGCATGGAGGACGCCGGTTTCACCGTCAATCCACTTTATCTATGGACCAGTGTGGTCATGTATGAATGGGCAAAAGGTGGCGACTGGGACGAAATCATTCAAGGGGCGGGTATTGTCGATGGCGATATGGCCATGCTGGTCTTGAGGACAGCCGACAACCTGCGACAGCTCACCTCTCTGAAAGAGACCCATCCGGACATCGCGGATCTTGCCCTGAAGGCGAGAGATACCATTTTACGGGAGCCGGTGATTTTTGAATGATAATAAATTTTTCTGATTTTTATCAATTGCTTCTTGACATCTTCATCAACAAAAGGATATAAGCCGCCTTTCACGCTGCCAGCCTTTCTATTTCCGATGCGTCCCCATCGTCTAGTGGCCTAGGACACGGGCCTTTCACGCCTGTAACCGGGGTTCGACTCCCCGTGGGGACGCCAATTATAATAACAGGTTGTTAGGTGAAATTTCCTGACCCCTTGTTTCATGAAGATTTTCATTCCCCACCATATTCCCCACATCGGCAGGAAATAAAAAACCCCCGAATTTCTCCAAGGGGTCGTAATTTGTTTTTGACTTCTCTGGTAGGG
>PMNM01000150.1 GCA_003161855.1 Syntrophaceae bacterium
ATTCCCGTGGAGGAGGAAGGACGCCTTCATGATCCGCTCATCCGGGAGAATTTCATCGAGCGCATTTTCACCCTGAAGCGCTGGGTCGAAATTGTCAAAACCGGAAAAAACAGGGGTCATCTCGTCGACTTTCACACCCGCCATAAGTTGCTGATTCTCTCTCACAGCGAGAAGAACGAACGTGAGATGGGCCGCATGGTGGCCGGTGTCGGCGGTGGGTCACTTGATGAAATCTACAGCCGTTACCAGACCCTGCTGATGGAGGCCCTCAAGCTCAAGACCACCCCCAGGAAAAATGCCAATGTGCTGCAGCATATGATGGGATATTTTAAGCAGCAACTGTCCGCAGACGAAAAAAAGGAATTGCTGGAGGTGATTGATTACTTTCGTCTGGGATATATTCCACTTATCGTTCCGGTTACGCTGATCAACCATTATGTCCGGAAATATGACCAGCCCTACCTGAAAGTCCAGTATTACCTGAACCCGCATCCGCTGGATCTGCAGATGCGAAATCATGTATAGGCGACAGACAGTGCAATGAATGCGTCCGGAAAAAAGGAGCAGGCATGACGGTCGATAACGTCCACACCTATTTATTCAAACAGGGATTATGGCGCACCGACGGTGAATATTTCGATGAAAACAGCAAGTCTTATCCTGTGGAGGGGGAGTCCCGCATCACCCACAAAAACGCAATGTGGTTCAATGAGAACCAGATGCGGATCTTCGGCAATGAAAATATCACCTTCAGTAATGACTACGAGATTATTCCCTTTCATGAGGGCCGGGATTTTACCCTCTGGACCTCTTCCAATGAAGCGCTGGGCAAATTAACGGGCAAGTTCGTCCGGGTGGGGGATACCATCTTGTCGCTCTTCCGGTCTGAGGATTCAGAATATACCGGTACGGAATATCTGCTTCGGATCAGCAGCATTTCTTATCGAAGCTGGGGAGCACTCTTTCACGGCAATGACAAATTGTCGTCATGGATGATCCGATTAAACTGGGTGTAACGTGAGACCCGCCTATCAGGAAAACTGGAGATAAACGATGTCTATCAGGAAGCAACTTTTCTCAATATTATGCATTCTCTTTCTGGGTGGAAATGTCGTCCAGGCCGGAACGCCGGAGTCCGGCGGGACACCGAACATGCTCCTCCCGATGTCTGCGTACCGCATCAGCGCCCCTCTGGATTTTTGCGGTGAAGCCGTTCCCCTGGATAATCAAGATGTCCGGGAACGGATGGAAAGGGAACTCCTGATATCTGCCTGGAATTACCCGCAGGTCATTCTGTGGATGAAGCGATCCGGCCGCTACATGCCCTATATCGAAAAAATGCTCAGGGAAAACAAAATGCCGGACGATCTCAAATATGTCACCATTGCGGAAAGTGCGCTGAGGAACTATGCCGGTTCCTCAAAAGGGGCAAAAGGGGTCTGGCAGTTTATGGAAGGAACGGGCACGAAATATCATCTGAAAGTAGATGATGATTTTGACGAACGCAGAAGTTTTTTTGCCGCCACGCGCGCCGCTTTGAATTATCTCAAGGACCTCTATGGGATGTTTGGATCATGGACGCTGGCTGTGGCCGCCTATAATATGGGGGAGTCGGGACTGCAATCGGAAATGCTGATCCAGAAAGTCAACAACTATTACCAGCTCTATCTTCCTCTCGAAACCCAGCAGTACGTTTTCCGGATTCTTTCGGCAAAGCTGATTCTGTCCAACCCGTCCAGATATGGCTTTCATCTGTCGGAGAAGGACCTCTATTCGCCCCATTCTGTTGAACAGGTTGAGATCCGTTGTCCCCAGGACACGCCCGTCCAGATCATCGCTCAGGCCGCAAAAACCTATTTCAAGGTGATCAAGGACCTGAATCCCGAAATCAGGGGATATTATCTGCCGGCGGGACATCACGTTCTTTTTGTTCCCAGGGACGCCGCCGATGGTTTTCAGACCCGCTTTGAGGGCCTCTTCAGTCAGTGGCTCGTCGACGGGAGAGCAAACGTCTATATTGTTAAAAAAGGGGATAATTTCTTCTCGCTCGCAGAACGTTTCAAGGTACCCATTCAGGCCATTCTCGCCTGGAATCGCATAACAGTGAAAAAAAAGTTGAATCCGGGTGACCGCCTGATCATTTTTCCGAATGCACTCAAGGCACCAGAAAGTAAAGATAAATAACGCGGAATGTTTCTTTGCACCGATGTAAAAAACTGGAATAACCTTCTCACATCAGAGCATGAACACTTGAAATCCGGCAACAGATTTGAATGGGGGGATGATGCCCTACCTGATTTGCCCTGAATGCGCATATTCGACCGATGACTGGAATAAGAGGCTTTGTGAATACTGCCGGACGGAGCTTTTGTGTCAATGCCCTTCATGTGCTAAGCCTATTCAAGAGGAAAAAGCCATTTATTGCCGTGAATGTGGTGTGAAATTAAAAAAGTCTGTTGTACCTATTCAATAGCTGTTTAAATCCAAGCGAGGAATTGCATGAAAAAAATCAAGAAGGTATTGATTGCCAACCGCGGTGAGGTTGCCCTCCGGATCACTCGAACACTGAAGGAATTGGATATTGCGGCTATTGCCATTTACGAAAAATCGGACAGTGACGCCTACTATCTCCGCTTTGCCGATAAAGCCGTGATGATCGGCAATCATCCTGTAAAAGACTACCTTGATACCGAGAAGATTATCCGGGCAGCCCGCGAACAGAACGTAGACGCCATTCATCCCGGATATGGTTTTCTCTCGGAGAGCTTTGAGTTTGCGGAAGCCTGTGAAAAAGCCGGTATCATTTTCATTGGCCCACCATCCCATGTCATTCGAAATCTGGGAAATAAGGTGATCGCCAGGGAAATAGCCGCTCGTGCGGGTATCGCCATCATTCCAGGCACGGAAAGCCTGCCATCCGGAAAACCCGGGATTGATGCGGTCGCCGCATTCGCGAATCAATACGGTTATCCCATTATGCTCAAGGCGACGGCCGGCGGCGGGGGCCGGGGTATCCGGAAACTGCGGGACGATGCCGATTTGAACACACAGATCGAACAGGCCCGGTCTGAAGCCCTGCTGGCCTTTAATGACGACCGCATCTATGTTGAAAAGGCCATTGAAAATGCCAGGCATATCGAGATCCAGATCCTGGCAGACCGTTACGGAAATGTCGCCCATCTGGGAAGCCGCGATTGTTCAATACAGCGACGTCATCAGAAACTCCTGGAGATTGCGCCGGCAGACCTTCCTGCCGACGTTGCTGAAGCCATGCACCAAGCGGCCGTTGCGGTGGCCGGGAAATCCTGCTATGTCAATGTAGGCACTGTCGAGTTTCTCGTCAATCCGAAGACTGGGGAATTCTGTTTTCTGGAAGTGAATCCCCGCCTGCAGGTCGAACACACGGTTACAGAGATGATCACCGGTGTGGATATCGTCCGGCATCAAATCCTCATTGCCGAAGGCCGGGTTCTCGACTTTCGCCAGGAACAGATCCGCTTCAACGGCATCGCCATCGAGGTCCGGATTAACGCCGAGGATCCCCACAATAATTTCCTCCCGGAGGGTGGAAAACACGTCGATATTTATCAGTCTCCCGGCGGTCCCGGCATCCGGCTGGACGGCATCATCTATCGAGGTTACCGCATCCCCACGACGTACGATTCCCTTCTGGTGAAACTGATCGTATGGGGGTATGAATGGAATCAGACGGTCAGCCGCCTGAAGCGTGCCTTGAGTGACTTCAACATTGTGGGACCTAAGACCACCATTCCCCTGTATCTGTCGATTTGCGACGAACCGAATTTCCAGCAGAGAAAATTTGACACCAGCTATGTGGAAGCCCATCCGGAGATTTTCAACTATCCGGAGCAGATCCACTATGTCATTGAGGATACGGTTTACAAGGCCCAGATCGATGAACAGGAGGTGGCCAAAGCGAAGGCGGAAGAGCCGATCAAAAAGGAGGACCTGATCCGCCTGACAGAGAAGAAACATCTTACCGCCCAGGAAATCGAAGCCCTCGGCAAGGCGGGAATCATCCGGTCTCCCATCAAGGGCAAGGTCACTAAGGTGGCCCTGGAGATCGGCGATGTCGTTCTGGTCGGTGATATTCTGATTGATCTGGAGGCCATGAAGATGCACACCCACATCATTTCCGAAGTCGACGGCCGGATTTCCGACGTGCTGGTGGAACCGGGCGATAATGTGGATGTCGGCGATACCCTCGTCATTATCAATGTGAGTTAAGGAGCCTTCAAAAGGTGCTTGCCGGAGCGGCTGTTCTTCCGGATATTTGATATTCTCATGACATCAGAATTACCCCTTTAAGAATCATGGGGGGTCTTTCTCTTCGAGCACATACCGCACTTTCACTTCCAAATCCTTGCGCAGCGTGTTGTAAACGGAACAATACTTGGCATGAGACAGGGCGACGGCGCGGTCCACTTTCCGGGAATCCAGGTTCTTCCCGGCAATGGATAAGACCATTTCGATGGCCTTGTAATACTGCGGCGGTACCGGATTTCTCTCTCCTACGAGATCCATCTTAAAGCTCGCCAGCTGGACCCTCATCTTCTGGAGAATCATCACCATGTCAATCGCCATGCACCCGGCGAGGCTCAGAAGCAGCGCCTCCATCGGTTTGCATCCCCACTGGGCATGGGCATCGAATTCCATTTCATACCCCTGTTCGGTGGCGCCGACAAAAATAAGATCTTTATCCCACCTCAGGGTTGTCTTCGTGACCGGAGCGATCTTTTCCTTATAGCCCGTAAGGGA
>PMNM01000135.1 GCA_003161855.1 Syntrophaceae bacterium
GGGTCGGGAAAACTTCAAAGACGTCACCACCAGCAACACGATTCTGGTCGGAATCGTCCTCTCTGTCATCGGCGTGAGTCCCGAGAAAATGGTGGAGTCTGCTGAACCGGGGAGCGTGGAATATCTGAAGAAAGGTTTCGAGATCGCTGTCCGGTGGAAATGGGCCGGAACCTGTCCGGTTTCACCCAGGGCGGGGGATCATTGCAAGTTTGACGGGAATCAGGCCATAGCTCTCGGCGCCCTCCTGGGCGGCTGTCAGTTCATGGCCGGGTATCCCATGTCGCCTGCCACGTCCATCATGCACTACTTCGCCACGGCGGTGCTGAAAACTCCCGTCCATTTTGAGCAGGCCGAAGACGAGATTTCCGCCATCAACATGGCCCTGGGCGCATCCTATGCCGGTGTCCGGTCCATGGTGGCTACATCGGGCGGCGGTTTTGCGCTGATGCAGGAAGGGGTCTCTCTGGCAGGGATGACGGAAACGCCGATCGTTGTCGTTGTGGCTCAGCGGCCTGGCCCGGCCACAGGACTTCCNNGAATTTCCCCGGATTATTTTCGCCCCCGGCGCCATCGATGAAACGATTGCCCTGGCCGGGAAGAGTTTCGAACTGGCTGATCGTTACCAGATTCCGGTTTTTCTATTGACGGATCAGTATTTCGCCGACTCTGTCCATATCATCGAGGAAGAAATTCCGATGGAAGTCCGGACCCGGGAATACGGGGTTTTCGACCCTGCCTATCAGAGATACCGGCTGACGGAAGACGGGATTTCTCCATTGGCCTGCCCCGGGCTTTCCGATGCCTTGGTCAAGTTCGACTCCGACGAGCATGACGAAGAAGGAAAAATCACAGAGGATCCGGACATGAGGATCCGGATGGTGGACAAGCGCCGGAAGAAAATCGAGCTCCTGAGGAAAGATGCCGTCCCGCCCACATTTTATGGCCATGGGGACGCCATGTCGGTTATCCTGTGCTGGGGTTCCAACCGGCTCATTGTGAAAGAGGCGCTGGAAAAGCTCACAAGGGAAGGATTCAGAACNNCTGACATGATTGCCCCTTACCGGCTGGAATCGAAAAAACTGATCTGCGTAGAAAATAATGCCGGGGGCCAGTTCGCTGGTCTGCTGAAACGGGAACTCGGGCTGGATGTGACTCATCCCCTGTTGAAATACAATGGTGAGTGTTTCACCGTGGAAGAGCTCTATCAATCCCTGAAAAATTTATTATCNNTGGAGGTGAATTACTTCAACGGCCTCCATGGCCGGGCTCTGCCACTGGCCGTGGGGATCAAACTGGCCCGGCCTGATTTGACCGTCATTGCATACTCCGGTGATGGCTGTAACTATGGTGAAGGAGGAAATCACTTCATCCACACCCTACGAAAACGGTTGGATATCACCCTCTTGACCTCGAACAACCAGGTCTACGCGCTGACCAAGGGGCAGAGTTCGCCCACGACGGACCTCGGCGCGAAGCATGCCCTGAACCCCGAGGGGAACCGGAACATCCCCCTCAACCCTCTCACCCTGGCCATTACGATGGGGGCTCCTTTCGTGGCTCGTGGTTTTGCCGGTGAACAGAACCACCTGAAGGAACTCATCAAGGAGGCTATCCTTTTCAAGGGAACAGCTCTGGTGGATATCCTCCAACCCTGTGTCAGCTTTAACAAAATCAATACCTATCCCTGGTACAGGGAACGGGTTTTTATGCTGGAGAAACCCTTAACGGATCGTTACGAAGCTCTCAAAATGGCCGACCTCTGGGGCGAAAAGATCCCCATTGGCGTCATCTACCGGAATGAAGAAGCCGAGTGCCGGGAAGAAAAGAAAATCTTCCGGGAACAGGTGACGAAAGAGGAGATTGCAGCCCAGCTCAATATGAAATGCATCATGATGAGGTGACAAAGTATCCGTCTATTTCGCCGATGCAGTTGAAAAGAACCTCGCGGGTATCCCTCCTGTGCCTTGCCACGCCAACTCTCAGGGACGGTTCATTCTGTCGAGCACCTTATAAAGGGCCTGTGTCCCACTGGTCTCCAGTCCCTCCGCCATGGCAGCGGTATAAAACTGGTTTACCAAAGCCAGCCCGGGAAGAGACAGCTTCATTCGCCTCGCTTCCAGGAGGGCGATACCCATATCCTTCACAAAGTGCCGGATGTAGAAGCCGGGGGAGAAGTCACCCTTCACGATCCGTGGGCCGAGTTGGTTGATGGCCCAGGAAGAGGCAGCCCCTTTGCCGATGACATCAATGACGCGAGCCTGGTCCAGTCCGGCCCTTTGGGCATACAGGAGGGATTCCACCACGCCGATCATGGTGCCGGCGATAAGGATCTGGTTGCTCATCTTGGTGTGCTGGCCCATGCCCGGTCCACCCATGCGGGCGATATTTTTTCCCATCAGTTCAAAGACGGGCAGTACCCTTTTGAAGACGGCATCGTCTCCACCCACCATGATGGCCAGCGTCCCCTCCCGTGCCCCTACATCACCGCCCGAGACCGGGGCATCGAGTGATGACACGGATTTGCCTTTTGCTTCCTTGTAAATACGCTGGGCCAGGGATGGCTCGGATGTGGTCATATCCACGATGACGGCGCCTGGCCGGATGCGTTCCAATATCCCGCCGCCTCCCAGGACGACCTGCTCCACGTCCGCCGGCTCACCGACCATGGTAAAGATGATATCGCTCTGTGCTGCCACGTCCCCCGGGGTGTCGAACCAGGCGGCTCCCTGGCGGCAGAGATCGTCCGTCTTCTCTTTTGTCTGGTTATGCACAGACACGTCATAGCCCTTCTTCAGGACATGCAGGCACATGGACTTCCCCATGACACCGGTACCAATCCAGCCGATTTTCTCCATTGCTTACTCCTTTCGCATTTTCATGATTCTTCCGATCCGGAAAAACATGGTCCCCATCTGTCCGAATTTTGCTGAAAGGGACAGATTCTTTATATCACATTTTCGTTGGAAATAACCAAAAAAGCCGCTCCCGGTACTGGAGGGATTCCCATACGAAAATACCACAGTACCCTAATGTAAAATGTGGTATATTTTCTATGCAGATCCGTGTAAAAAACAATTACTTCAATAAAGGATAAAGACCGTGAACGGAGCCGAAGTCCTACTTAAAACCGCTGCGTCTGCCGGAGTTGATGTATGTTTTGCAAATGCAGGGACTACGGAAAGGCCCATCGTGGTGGCGTTTGACGAAATGCCCACCATCCGGCCTATCCTGGGATTATTTGAGGGCGTTTGTACTGGTGCTGCGGATGGTTATGGGCGCATGAAGAATAAACCTGCCATGACGTTGTTGCATCTTGGACCCGGTCTCGGCAATGGCATTGCAAACCTGCATAATGCGAGGCGCGCACATAGCCCGGTTTTTAATGTGGTGGGTGACCATGCCTCCTGGCATCTTTCTTCGGATGCTCCTTTAACGATGGACATTGCCGCCCTGTCAAACACTGTTTCCGGGTGGCAGCGAATAAATCGCTCTACAGAAAATTTATCACAAGACACAGCCGACGCCATAACCGCGGCGCTCTATGGTCAGGTTTCTACGCTTATTGTGCCTAACGACTTCCAATGGTCGGAATATCCGGACCATGAGCTTGCTAAAGTAAATTTTTCCTTCGACCCCATAGACCACCATCGGATTGAAGTTGCCGCAAGAACCCTGAAAACAGCCCGAAAGCCAGCCATCATCATGAACGGACGTGGTTTGCGTGAACAGGGCTTGAAAGCGGCAGGTCGGATAAAAGCCCTGACGGGATGTGATCTTCTGTCGGTCATGTTCCCGGCCTATATGGATCGGGGTGCAGGATTACCTGCTCCGGTGCGCATTCCCTATTTTCCAGAACAGGCAATCCCATTGCTGTTACCCTATGATACGGTCATCCTGGCGGGTGCAGACGCTCCCGTCGCATTTTTCGGTNNTGGCGGATGCTCTGGATGCGCCAGCCCGTGGCGCTGATGTCAGGGCCGTTTATGCCCGTTACCGAGTGCCGGACATGCCACTCGGAAAATTAACAGCGGAGAAGGCCTGCACAACGGTCGCAGCACTTCACCCGGAAAATGCGATCATGGTTGAGGAAGGCCTTACCTCAACGGGAACCTATTTCCCCATGGCAGCAAATCTGGCACCCCATGCTTACATCACCATTACCGGGGGTGCGATTGGACAGGGCATGCCCTGTGCTACGGGTACCGCTGTCGCCTGCCCCGATCGGCCGGTGATCAATCTCCAGGCCGATGGAAGCGCCATGTATACCCTTCAGGCGCTTTGGACGCAGGCCCGCGAACAATTGAATGTGACCACATTAATCTGTTCAAATCGCAGTTATCTAATTTTGCAGGCAGAACTTATGTGAGCGGGACATACATCAGCCGGCCCGAAGGTTTTATCGCTGACCGATCTCAGAAATCCCGCCATCGACTGGGTTCAGCTTAGCCAGGGCATGGGTGTCCCCGGCGTATCCGTGGAAACATGTGAACATCTGGCGAAAGAGATCAAAATTGCATTGCAGGAGCCTGGACCTCATCTCATAGAAATGATCCTTGGGTGAGACGATTGGCCAATCAATCCATTTGAAGAGGAGGTTTTTCAATGTCATTAAATACATTAGTTGATTCACGTGATGTGAGATTTGTTGTTTTTGAAATGCTGGAGATTGATAAAATAAACAGATACGAGCGCTTTACCGAATTGGACCGGGACATGTATGAGGATACACTGAATCTTGCGGAAAAAATCGCCGTTGACCAGTTTCTCACGTCAAACGCCGACGGCGATAAGATCGGGTTGAAGTTCAATTCCGATACTCATGAGGTAAAGGTACCAGAATCATTCCATAAAGGATTCAAGGCATATATAGAGGCCGGCTTCCATAACCTCGCGTTTCCACCGGAAGAAGGGGGGATGGGCATGCCAGTCACCATCGCATTTGCGTCTCAAGAGTATTTTAACGCAGGCAATACCTCGCTGGGAATGTATTGCTCTACACTCACAGGAACGGCGCACCTCTTGATGGCTTATGGTTCCGAGGAAGTGAAAAAGATGTTTCTCCATAAAATGATCACGGGGGAATGGTGCGGAACCATGTGCCTTACCGAACCGGGCGCCGGCTCCGATGTCGGGGCTCTCAAGACGAAGGCGGTGCGACAGAGCGACGGCACCTACCTCATCTCCGGTCAGAAGATATTCATCAGCAATGGCGAACACGATTTAACCCCAAACATCATCCATCCAGTACTGGCAAGAATCGAGGGCGATCCTGAGGGAACAAAGGGGATATCGATCTTTATCGTACCGAAGGTGCTGGTGAACAAAAACGGCTCTCTTGGGGAGCGAAACGATATGATCTGCTCAGGAATCGAACACAAGATGGGTCTGAAGGGAAACGCAACCTCGACCCTTAATTTTGGCGATCATGGAAAGTGTGTGGGGTATCTCCTGGGCGAAGAGCGCCAGGGGATGAAGATTATGTTCCAGCTTATGAACGAGGCCCGCATATTTACCGGTTTACAGGCCCAGTCCGTCTCGAGTGCCGCTTATATGCATGCCGTCACTTACGCAAAGAACCGGATCCAGGGCGCGCACATCACGCAGATGCTCAATCCCAACGCCCCGAAGGTGCTCATTGTCGAGCATCCCGATGTGAAACGCATGTTGCTTTACATGAAGAGTACCATCGAGGGTATGCGGATGCTTACATTATACCTCGCCTATAACCGAGACATTACGTTATCGTCGCCATCCGTTGAGGAGGTGAAAGAGGCGACGGCGGTTGTTGAAATTCTCACACCCATCGTGAAAGCGGGTATCTCCGATGCCGCGTGGCTGGTAACTGCAGAGGCGATGCAGGTATACGGCGGGTACGGCTACTGCCAGGATTATCCCGTTGAGCAGTATGCCCGCGACAGCAAGGTTTTCTCGATTTATGAAGGAACCAACGCCATTCAGTCCCTTGACCTCCAGATGCGGAAAATTCTCATGAATCGTGATCAATACAATTATTCGATTCTTAAAAAGCGCATCGCCNNCTGCAGCAGGCCATGTTCCCGCTTGTCCTCGCGTGGCTGCATCTGTGGAGCCTGACCATAACCACGCCCAAGAGGACGGCCATCCTTGGTGATGCCAAGGGCGAAGAGCGGCAGAAGATCTTTTCNNGGGCGGCAGAATATCTTCTCGGAAAACAGCGAGGCGGCCTACTACGGAGGCAGAGTGCTTTCATCGCAGTTCTACATCGGATCCGAGTATCCCAAGTATTTCGGTAGAATCGAATGCATCCTGGGCAACGAGGCGGCTGCAATTAAAGCAGTGCCGGAAAATTTTACAGGGGCACTCAAAGAGTAGCGTACGGTAAAAAAACAAGTGCCAAGGGACTGATTCCATAAAAACCGTTTTCTATTATTGATGAACCCTGTGAGATTTAAACCAGCGGATTCCAATTGAACATGATATAAAATATATAGCGAACCATTGAAAAACTTAAGGAGGTATTATGAAAAAGTCTTTTGGTGCCAAAACATTAATTTACCCCACCCCTCTCTGGGTCATTGGGACATACGACAAAGCCGGGAAGCCTAATGCAATGACGATAGCCTGGGGCGGTGTCTGCAGTTCAAAGCCCCCCTGTGTGGCTGTTTCGATAAGGAAAGTTACCTATACTCATGGCAATATCATGGAGCACAAGGCATTTACGGTCAATGTACCTTCTGCTTCACAGATTAAAGTAGCCGACTATTTCGGTATGGCTTCAGGAAGAAACGTGGACAAATTTTCCAAGACAGGACTTACGGCTTTGAGGAGTGAAGAGGTAGATGCCCCTTACATTCAGGAATTCCCCATGATTTTAGAATGTAAACTATTCAGCACCAGCGAGATCGGCAGTCACACACACTTCATTGGTGAGATTCTGGACGTTAAAGTGGAAGAGTCTCTGCTCAGAGAGGATGGTCTGCCGGATATCATAAAAATAAGGCCGGTACTTTATGGACCCGAAATACAATCCTATTACGCTGTTGGAGAGTTTCTGGGAAAAGCTTTCACTGTTGGAAAGGAAATCTAAGATGAATGAAGGGAGAAGCTCTCTTATGGGAAGGCTTGAGATGAATCCAATGATCACAGGAAGGGGAAAATAGACCATGTCAAAAGTAATGATCCATCCTGCTACCTATGAAAATGTCCGGCCGGCCGTAGACCGGGCCTTTGAAATTTTCCCCATGGAATTGCGGGGGAAAAGGATCTTGATAAAACCTAATTTGCTTAGAGCTTCAGAGGCAAAGGAAGGCATCGTAACCCATCCTGCGGTGCTCAGCGCCGTGGTGGAAAAAGTAGAAACTATGGATCCTGCCTCCATTGTCGTGGGTGACAATCCGGGACTTTTCGGCTATGGGGAAAATGAGGAAAGCTTCAAAATTACAGGACTGATGGAAGCAGCCAAGGGCTATTATCAAAACATAGGAAACGACTCACAGAAGGTTGATTTTAATGCTGAGTTCATGCCCACAGTGAGCCTCTCAAAAATTGTGCTGGACGCAGATATTATTATTAGCCTGCCTAAATTCAAAACCCACGGTTTAACCGTTATCACCGGAGCGATTAAAAATAGTTACGGCTTTTTGCCCGGCGCCCAGAAAGCCAAACTGCACAAAGCAGCAGGCAGCCCCGAACGATTCCATGAAGTGATCGTCAACGTGTTCAGGCTTCGGGTACCTGACCTGTTTATCGTTGATGCGGTGGTCGGTATGGAAGGCAATGGCCCGGCTTCTCCAGATCTAAGAAGCATCGGCCTGATCTTAGCTTCCAGCAACGCCGTAGCCNNCTTCGGAAAGCAAAGGAAGCAGGTCTGGGGGATTATGACCTCAGTACGATTGAAGTTATTGGGGAGTTGAAACGACTGCCTGATTTCAAGCTTCCTCCGTTAGGTGGCCAAGCGATTTTCCGCAACGAGACCATGCAAACGATGATTCATAATCGAACGCTCTTGAGACCGCAAGCTGATCCTGAATTGTGCACAGGCTGTGGCATTTGCGTCGAGCAGTGTCCGGTATCGGCTTTGACCATGAATGACGACCTCCCCCAAGTGGATGCCGATACTTGTATCACTTGTTTCTGTTGCCAGGAAATATGCCCCGAGAAAGCCATGANNATTTTTTTCTTTTCTTATCTTCATACATCAATACGTCGGCACGGGACATCAATTCATCAAGGGAAGAAGGGCTTTGGGAATCACTGTAAACCATGCCGATACTGATCGAGAGATCGTAATTTCTATTTTCACGATTGTTGTGGATGCTGATTTGCTGTTGCAAACGATCCTTGAGGATATCCGAGTTTTCCATGGTCGACCCCAGAGCAAGGACCGCAAATTCATCGCCTCCACCGCGGGCAAGGATATCCGCTTCCCGGAATACTTCTTTAAAAACATCTGCCGCCTCGATGAGAGCCTCATCCCCTTTTACATGGCCTAAATGATCATTGATCCACTTCATGTGATCCAGATCGGCAAACAACAACAGCAATCTGTTTTTTGTTCTTTCTGCGATCTTCAACTGCTGCTCCGCAAGGGTTATAAATCCTCTTCTGTTGTAAAGACCGGTCAACGGGTCGGTTATTGCAAGGGCCCGTATCTCTTCTTCCATATACTTGCGTTCTGACTCCCTATGCTCCAACTCGCCGGCCATCTCATCAAAGGCTTTGGTCACTTGGCCCAGTTCATCCTCGCCGTGTTCTAAGCCGGTACGAGCGGTCAAATCGCCACGTCCCAAACGTTGAGAAGTATCCAGCAACCGATATAACCTATCAATAATTATGGCTTTGCCCAGAAACCAAGCGATGACCATAATGACGATGAGGGCAGAGCACAGGAGCGCCAGGTTGATCAGCAAGGTTTTTCTGGTATTAGCGAGCGCCTTCTCCTTGGGGATTCCGACACGCATGAAAAGATAGGGTGATGTACTTCCCTTCAGGTAAAGTCTTTTATAAGCGTAAAGGCGTTTAATCCCGTCAGGTCCGAAACCGGTAAATATCCCCTCTTCAGGTTGAGCTGTCATATACTTGATCATCTCGGGAGAATTGGCCTTCCCTAGATAATTTGCCGCATTGTAAGAACGGTAAAGACGTATATTCCTGTGGTCAAAGATTACGAACACGGAATCTTCGGGTAATTTTGTCTTTGTGAATACCTGACCGTAGCGATCCAGGTCGATACCGACGCCGACCACCGTCTGAATCTGGTCTTTGGAATCCATCACCGGATAGGCAAAGGAAAGTGACTGGCGACCTGATGCGATACCAATCATATACTCCCCCGCAGAGAATTCCCTTGTTCGTAAACTATCCTGAAAATATTTTCTCTGCTTTACACTATAGGGAGTAAAAGGCAGGGCGTTGGCGAATACCATTCCATCAGCATTTGCTGCCAATATGGTTGAATACACTTGGTTTTTCTTATGCAGGTCACGGAAGAGTTTATTGCAGGCGGAAGCATTCTGATTCTGGACATCAGGCAGGCTGGCAAGTGTCATGAGGAATTGCTTGGTGCTCTCGACCGTATGTTCATGGTCGTACGCCAGACTTTGCAGCACTCTCATGGCTTCATGATGTGCTTCTGTAACATCGGTGTTTAGGCGGGTTAATCCTGTATAGATGAAAACACCGAGTGCAGGGAGAATACATATTAATATAAGAAAGATAAGTTGTGTTCTTATCGATTTGGAAAAAAAGAACCTCACGCTCTCCCCCCTGAGAAAGGTGTCCGTTTAGTGTCCGTATTATCTATAGGGAATGAATCCCTCCTGCACGATTACAACCGGGATTTGTCAAGCTGCTCCCTGATCATTCTTCTCATCGAAAAGTCGCAGACAGGCATCCACTGCTTCCGGGTCATAGAGGACACCCTTGTTCTTGGTAATCTCATCCATTACTGCATCGATTCCCATAACAGGGCTCATTTTTTTGCTCTTCAGCAACTGGGTAAGGACGGTATGTTTTTATTTATACAAAACGAAGGAAATATAAGTCTATGCGAACTTAACCATTTTACGATGAAAAATGTATAGAGTCTATGCAACCTTTCAACCCGCAATATTCACTTCTCATTAAAGAATAGCGGTCAACAGGAGTGGGTAAACGAGATGAGCATTCCTTCCGGAAAGAATGATTTTCTAATTCAATCTATCCATGCAAAATTTCAAACGGAAATAAACAAAAGACGTTACACTGGAAGCATTCCTCTCTTTAACATCAGCAACATCCCCTCTAAACTGCTATTGCTGATCGTCAGGTTTTTCGAAGCGGTAAATCAGGATATTCCTGATTGTGGATCACTCCACGATTCTGTATGAAAAAAAATCTGTGACTACATTCTGTAATCATGGTATCATCTTTTCTCTTATTAAGTTCATGCCCATGCCGGGTGNNTGGCATTGTCGCGGCCATTCTCCTTTATCGGAAGGGCTACAATCCGCTGGATCGATCATTTAGGCGCTTCGGCGGTTTTCCTGATTTTGGCGCTGCTGAAGATTTTACGACCCAAGCAGCTATCCAAGATATTTCAGCAGATCTATTACATCGGGGCAAGGTCCATGATGATCATCATGCTGGTCAGTCTTTTCACCGGTATGGTCCTGGGCCTCCAATCTTACTATGCTCTGGTTAAATTCGGCGCTCAAGGGGCCCTGGGCACCCTGGTCGCCCTGACCCTGGTGAGGGAATTGGGACCCGTTCTCACCGCCATTATGATTGCGGCCAGAGCAGGATCGGCTATCAGTGCAGAGATCGGTATCCAGCGCATCTCCGAGCAGATTGACGCCCTGGAAACCATGCGCATCGATCCGCTCAGGTATCTCATTAGCCCAAGAATTGCCGCTGCGATCATCAGCTTTCCCCTGCTCACCGCTCTTTTTGATCTCATCGGCATTGTCGGCGGCTACATCTCAGGAGTTTTGCTTCTGGGGGCAAATGCCGGCACCTATTTTTATCGCGTTCAAGCTAGCATGGAGATGAAAGATGTCACAGACGGTTTCATCAAGGCCATCGTTTTCGCCTTCATTGTCTCCACCGTCTGTTGTTACCAGGGCTATTTCGCGCACATGCGCACCGATAGCCATGGGGCCAAGGCCGTTGGGCTTGCCACCACTTCGGCCGTCGTGCTCTCCTGCGTTCTGATCCTAGTGTCGGATTATGTTGTGACTTCTTTTCTGATGTAGGGAAACCCATGGATGCTCCATTAATTGAATTCAAGGACGTCACCAAGCGCTTCGGAACCAAAACGGTCCTTGAGCATGTGAATCTGCAGATATATGAGGGACAGGTTACGACGATCATCGGTCTCAGCGGTGGCGGCAAAAGTGTCCTCCTTAAACATATCATCGGGCTGCTTAAACCCGACGAGGGGACCATTCTTTTCCGGGGAAAACCTATTGTCGATATAAGAAAGAGTGAGATGGCCGACTCCCTTGCTAAAATGAGTTACATGTTTCAAGACAACGCCCTGTTCGATTCCATGACTGTCCATGAAAATATCGCTCTGCCCCTCCGGGAAACGACAANNCCGTCTGAACTTTCCGGGGGCATGCAAAAGCGGGTAGCCCTCGCACGGGCTCTGGTAACCGATCCTCAAATTGTCCTCTTTGATGAACCCACATCCGGACAGGATCCTGTCCGAAAAAATGCAATTCTGAGCATGATCGCCCAGTACCAGAGAAAGTTCGGGTTCACGGCTGTCTTGGTCAGCCACGAGATTCCGGATGTATACTTTATATCCAACCGCATTCTTGCCCTCTATGATCGAAGGATTGTTTTTCAAGGCACTCCGGAGGAACTGGAAAATTTCACCCACCCTTTCAAAGATGAAGTTATCCGCAGCCTGGAAGGATTGCGAAAAGAATTAACGGGCCTGCACTCCAAGCGACAGTTCAATGTCATGTATCATGCTCAACTGAAACAAAGTACCCGCGGGGAAACTTACTCTATCGTGGTTTTTACGCTGGACACGCTCGATGCCATTGTTGCAGGCATGGGCTACGAGGCGGCACAAGAGACAATATATGCCATGGGAGTATATATCAATAAGCACTTTGGCGCCATCGGGGGCTTTTCCACGCGACGCAGCATCAATGAGTTTGTTACCATACTCCCCTATTCGAATCTAACCGAGGCTGAGGATATTCTGAAGGATTTTATCAAGGATTTTCAAGATCAAGGGATTCACGATATTTGGGCTGGAGCNNTGCAAAATCTCAACAAAAAGAAATTGGCAGGCTGCGGTGCGCTGTCGAGGAGTAAGCAAATGAAAAAGTATAGTATGGAAACAACGGTTGGTATTTTTCTCGTCATCGGCCTGCTCTGTATTGCGTATATGACGGTGAAACTTGGTCATATGTCCTTTCTTGGCGACAATTCCTACTCACTCTTCGGCCGATTCACCACGGTGACCGGTTTGAGAGTCGGCAGCCTTGTTTATATTTCAGGCATTGAGGTCGGACGAGTGGAACAACTCACCATGGACCAGAAAAGCCAGAATGCGGTAGTGGAAATAAGGATCCAAAAGGGCATAAACATCTATGATGATGCCATTGCCTCCATCAAAACGGAAGGGCTGATTGGCGACATGTATCTCAGCATCGATCCCGGGGGTGCAGGCGCACTCCTTAAACCTGGTGAAACCATCGCCGAGACGCAACCCGCTGTGAACATCGCAGACCTTATTGCCAAGTATGCCTTTGGAGATGTGAAGAAGCAATAGAGTCGTAACAAGATTCGGAGGGGTAATTCATGAAAAAACAGATTGTTGGATTAAGCATTGTGGTCATTCTTTTGTTGTCGATTCCAGTATATGCCGGCGTACCGCTTGACACGGTTCAGGTAAATGTCAACAAAGTATTTGAGGTGCTGCGTGATCCAAAGCTCAAAGCAGCGGCAGCCAAAGAGATAAAAAAAGAAAAACTTCGGTCTATCTACAAGGGTATGTTCGATGAAGTCGAACTTGCGAAGCGTACCCTGGCGCGGAATTGGAATAAACTGGATGACGCCCAGCGGCAGGAGTTTGTACAACTCTTTCACCAGGTACTGGAAAAGGCCTATATCGACAGAATCCTTTCCTATACCAACGAGAAAGTTGTTTTTTATAAAGAAAACACGATCTCAAAAAACCAGGTTGAGATCCAAACGAAAATCATCACCGCCTCAAAAGAAATTCCTATCACCTACAGAACGATCCTGGTGAACGGCACCTGGAAAGTATACGACGTTGTGATCGAGAATGTGAGTCTGGTCATGAACTATCGAACTCAATTCAATGAAATCCTGGCAAAAAATACACCCGAACAACTGCTTGAGATCCTGCGAAAAAAAGTGAAAGCGCAATAGGATATAACATGGTCCCGGCTTCACTTGCATCGAAGAATAGAGGTGGTGTCCGCTTCGTGAAACGCTTATTATNNGAACCGTCTCAGACCCAACCGGTACCGATCGCCTCCAACCCGGAACAGATCTCTCTGAACTCTCCGGAGATGTCAGTGAACTCCAGAAGTGGAAGTATCGCTGACAAGGAAAATCTCACGGATACACAGGAGAATGTTGGGGAGGACAAGGGGAACCTTGACGATGTCGAGGGGGTGGACGAGAACAGCGTCGATGACAAAGAAAGTCTTACAAATATGCAGGAGAGGGGTGGAGATGAAGTGACGGTAACCATTTCGGATCCCATTGAACCCTTCAACCGGGTCATGTACCACTTCAACGATAAACTTTACTTCTGGGTGCTCAAGCCGGTAGCGCAGGGATACAACGTGATCATTCCCGAGGTTGCACGGGTAAGTGTCCAGAATTTTTTCTCCAACCTCGCATTTCCGATCCGCTTCGTCAATTGCCTGCTGCAGGCAGACTTTAAATGTACGGCTACGGAGCTTGGCCGTTTCACGATAAACACCATTTGGGGGATCGGGGGACTTTTGGATCCTGCTTCCCGCAAGGAACTGAATCTCCAAAAGCAGGATGTGGACTTTGGGCAAACCCTGGGAGTCTATGGAGTTGGACATGGTTTCTACATCATGTGGCCGGTCCTTGGGCCTTCCAGCCCGCGGGATTCGGTAGAGATCGTCGGTGAATATTTCTTGTATCCTGTTTCATATATCAACCCCTGGTATCTCTGGTTGGGAGTCAGAAGTTACCAGGAAGTGAACGACACCTCCCTGAAGATCGGCGACTATGAGTCTCTCAAGGAAGCGTCCATCGATCCCTATATCGCAATCCGCGATGCTTATGTTCAGTATCGGCAGAAGAAAGTTAAAGAAAGAGGGAGCCAAACCAAAGCAGATCAAGCAGCTCAAGTCCGCGGGAGTGATGTTGGAGAGTTGACTGAGCATTAACCGGTTTCAATCGTATGGTTTGATAAAAAGCCCCCTTTTGAGGATGACCATGATTATTCAGAGCCAGGGGAAAATCGNNCCCGGTATCTCGAAGGATTGAAAACCTATCTCGGTAATGAAAACAGGCTCCGTTTCAACTTTCTTACTCATTCCCATTTTGACCACTGCGGGGCAAGTCCTTTTCTGAAAAGGAGGATCAGTCAACTTCAAATTGGCGCACATCGGCTTGCCGCTGATACATTCAAGAAACCNNGGCCTCGATTTCAGGGTGATCACCACACCTGGCCACACGAGGGATTCGGTCTCTTTTTTCATTCCGGAATTTAAGGCCCTGATTCCCGGTGAAGCGGTCGGCGTTTATGACAAGAATATGACCATCCATCCCGAGTTTCTATCGAGTTATAATGACTACATTGCCTCCCTTGAAAAGCTTGCCACACTGAACCTGGATATCCTGATGATGAGCCATTATTTTACGTTGACCGGTGAAGATGCAAAGGGATACATTGCAAAATCAATCGAAAGGACTAAAGAATTCAAGGTGAGGATCGAGAATGATCTTCATGAACTCAGCGGCGACAGAGAAGCGGTCGTGCAAAGAATTTTCAGGGAAGACTATGAAAAAACAGGGGCCATTCTGCAGGAGAAAAGGCCCTATCTGATTAACCTCCAGGCGAAGGTTAAGACCATTGCGGAGAAGAGATAGCCGGCTCAATTCGAACGAGAATCAATCGGGTTGACGCCGTTCCGAAGGAAAAGGCATCATGGACGACAAGGTCAGAGAAGCAATTTTCAGGCAGGTAGAGAGGGAGCCTTTTGCGGAAAAATTCGGACTGAGGTTGATTGATCTGGAATCAGGATATTCCAAAGTCGAAATGGACTTCACCCCGGACATGGAGAATATCTTCGGGATGGCTCACGGCGGGGCTTTATTTGCCCTGATGGATGAAGCTTTCGAGACCGCTTCCAACTCTCATGGCACCATGGCCGTTGCCTTGAATATGAACATCAGTTATTTATCTTCTCCCTCTGCGGGCGCGAGATTAACCGCTGAGGCAAAAGAGTTAAACCGGACCCATAAAACCGCCGTCTATGACATCCGGGTGGTGGATGACAGGAATCAACTCATCGCTTCCTGCCAGGCCCTTGTTTACCGGAAGGAAAAACCTCTCCCTTTTCTCGAACCGGCAAAATAAATACACTGCCCGCAGGCCGATTTTCCGGAAACGCGTTTCCGCACGACTCCATCAATCCTTGATCCCGAGCAGTTCGTAAATCTTCAGTTCACCCAAAGCTTCACCGGCATCATACATTCCCATTTCACGGATATCCAAACGTAATTTCATCATGGCACGAAGAGTTTTTTCACTTATGAGAACACTGTTGGGTGCAAATTTAGTCAAATCCTGCAATTTGAAGACGACATTGACCGAATCTCCAATCACCGTATAATCCATTTTCTTTTCAAAGCCGATATTCCCAACCACCGCTTCCCCTGTATGAATGCTGATGCCAATCGAGAGAGGAACATCAATTTCATTGGAAAAATGCTCATTAATGGCTGCCATGGCATTTTTCATCTCCAGGGCCGTTGTCACCGCGTTGTCTGCATCATAAATGTTCGAAACAGGAGCGCCAAAGAGGGCCAGGAAGCCGTCACCCAGGTACTTATCCACAATCCCGTGATGTTTGAAGACGATTTCTCCCATGGTGGTGAAAAAATAGTTGAGGATCGATACCGTCTTCTGTGGGCCCAGCTCTTTAGCGAGGACTGAAAAGCCACGGATATCGATATTCATCAGGGTTAAGGTCTTGAGTTCATCAATTTCAAGTTTCTCTTCCGAAACATCATGAACAATCTTGTCGACAATTTCCTTGGGAACAAATTTCTGGAACATGCTGCGGATATCTCTTTCATTCGCAGCCATCGAAAGCGTTTCCTGATAAAGCCTTGAATTTTCGAGCGCAATACTCAAAGAGGTGGCAATCGACTGCAGCAGATGGAGGTCGTTGTCATTAAATTCACCGTCAAGCTTATTGATCACCTCGATCACCCCAATCACCTTTCCCATGGAGATGAGTGGCACACACAACACGGACCGGGTTTCAAAACCGATCATCCGGTCAATCTCAGGATAAAACTGCCTGGACTCTCCCGCATTTCTCACGATGACAGGTTCTCCCCGGGCGGCTGAATAACCGGCAATCCCCTGCCCCAGCTTGATTCGCAGTGTCGGTAGGAGGTCGAGGTTGATATCCTTTCTGATATTAAAGGCAACCCGGAAAGCCAGTTCGTCTTTGTCCAGAAGCATCAGAGAGCCTGCCTCCACGTTGATGATCGTCTGAATCATATCCATGGTATGGTTCAGAACCTTTTCCATGTCAAAGGTTGAAGCAGCCAGGAGGCTCCCGATTTGTTTGATCGATTCCATCTCCTGATCTCTTTTGATGACTGATGTTGACAGGCGGTCCTTTTCAATAGCCAGTGCAAGCAACTGGGACAATCGGGTCGTTCGTTCGCGGACATCACGCAGGGCGTCAGGTAAAACTGCCCCCAGGGCCAGAACCCCCCTGATCATGCCATCGATTTTCAAAGGGGATAAAAAGCATGTTATCAGGTTATGCTTGGCGAAGAGATCCTGTTCGAGCGGATGCGTCAATTGATAAACATCATCAATCAAAAGGCTGCTCTCCTGCTTGATCACTTTATCAATGACGGAACCCGCATAGGGGAAATTTGTGCCCTTAGTCAGGCTGGTCGGTATCGATGAAAAGAATTCAAGAACGGAGATACGGTCCAGAGCGTGTTCATTCCTGATCAGGATCATGGCCACTTCAAAAGGGATATCCTCTTGAATTTGTTTCAAAATAGCATAAAATAGTTCACTATCCCGGAGGCTGGAGCCCAGGATATGATAAATATGATCGGTGACCTTGAGATGCCGATCTTTTTCCTCATTTTCTTTCAGCAAACCCAGATTGTCATAGGTGAAAGCGGCATTACTCAAAAGAGGTGCCAGAACCTCGACATCCTCCTGTTTAAAAGGGATATCTGAACTTCTCCGGGAGATCGTCAGGACACCGAGCACCTCATTGATCCCTTTCAGAGGCATGCAGAGAAAAGACTTCGTTCCATAATGGGAAAGATTCGCCCGCCCGAAACGGATGTCTTTCTCAATATCCTCAACCAGGAGTGGCGATTTGTTGATGACGGCATATTTGGCAATGCTACCGGCAAAATCGATCCGTTCTCCTTTTCTCAGAATCTCTCCATGACCAATGGTGGCTTGAACAACAAAGAACTCCCGCTTCGGCTGATCCAGAATCAGCACCGATCCAACATCCGCATTGGCCAGTTTCAGGGCGCGCTCCAGTGTAATATAGAACAGGTCTTCTGTATCAAAAGTGACATAACAGAGATCGGACAGTTCCTTGAGGGTCGAAATTTGCGAGACCCGTCTGTCTAATTTCTGGAAGGTGTTGAGCAGCTCATTTTCAACCGCTCGAAAGGACTGTGCAATACTCTGGATTTCGCTTGTGGTAGCGGACTGGCTCAGCCCGGAAAAGTCCTTGGTAATGGTCTCCGTGATGTTCTCCGAAGTGGCACGAATATCGTCAAAGACCTTTCTAATCAACGAATAGCCAAAGAATGACGAAACGAGCAGGGCAATCGCAAACAGGGAAGTATATTCATCATGAAGGACATCATACTTGATGGCAAAGTAGACAAAACCCGACGAGGGAACAAGGAAGAAAAGGGCAAAGACCACAGATAGTTTGTAATACAACCCTTTACTCTCAATGGACCAGCCCTCTAATATTTTACGAAACATCACGATGATTCTCCGGCAGAAAATATAACACCCCATTTTTTCTATGCAAAATGGGGTGTTATCATCACGCCATGATATCTCTCACCAAGGCCTAAAATCTCTGAACCTGTAACCTTATCCGATTAAATATCAATATATAAATATCATGGGATCATATAAATATCAAGGGACTATTATACGCTCAACAGGTTTCCCGGGACAATAGGATCAATGATTTCTGTCCGACCCCTTAAGG
>PMNM01000038.1 GCA_003161855.1 Syntrophaceae bacterium
AGGCTGTGGCCGCCGTCATAGCGGACATTTTTGCCCAGCAGACAGGTGCTGATTCCCAGTTTTATTTTGTCCATCCAATTATTTGATCAGGTCAATCTTTGTCAGAATTACTTTGCTTGACACCCGGGGCGCGTTCGCCAAATGCCACGCTGTGTACTGCTCGGCGTAGGTGTTTTCAGCCGACATACCGTCCACGGGCAGGATGACCTGCATTCCCCGAAAGGCCGCTCCGCTGGCTGTATACAGGATGGCACCATGGGCGGCTGTTCCTGTCACGATCACGGTCTTGATTCCTTTGTCCATGAGGATCTTTTCCAGATCGGTGCCCATAAATTTATCTGGTCCGGCTGTAACAACTGGCTCCCCTTTCCGGGGAGCCAGTTCCCTGGCGATATCCGTGGACGTGGCGCCCGCCGAAAGGCTGTAAATTATGGTAAAACCCTTGCTGCGGGCTTCNNACGGCATCCCAGGTATCGACAATGGTCTGTGCAGAGGCGGGCATCTGGAAAAGGAAAAAAGTCATCATCAGGCCTGACGCAAGGACGGCCGTTTTCCACAAATGTCTTCGTTTCATCTTTCCCTCCTTATTTTTTAATCAACGTTGTCTTAAGCTTGAAGTATAAAATTATTTTTTCAGTCCGACCAGTCTTCTCGCGAGTTCCGGCATCCCGGAAAGCAATTCATCTTCCTGTCCCTCAGCACACTTGAGAGAGCCGAGACCCAGGGTGCCTAACGTTTTTATATCCGTTCGTTTCGCCTGGAGGACGTAAGCAGTGCCCAATACGGCAAGCCTCCCGGTTACGGCTTCATTTGCTGAAAGCCATTTCCCGAGCTGGACAACCTGCCTTTCATCCACCAATCCGGATTGCTGCAGCTTGAGCTCTTGAAGCACCTGCATCATATTTTCGCGATTAACCAGCCTGAAGCGGCCCAGGATAAAGAGTTCCTCCCGAAGAGCTTCCGTAAGAATGAGCGAAACAACCTGGAGACGCTCGCTGGCATCGAAATCATAGACGACAAGTCTGGTTTTATCTGTTACAGGTGCTTCGTCCTGCAGTTCTTTTTCTAATTGCTTTTCAAAGTCTCGACGTTTATCCCCACTTGATAAATCGGATGGTGGCGGTGGCGATATTTTTGCAATGACTTTTGGTTGATCGGTCAAAGTTTTTGGTGGCAATGGCTCTTTGGGTAAGGCAGGTTTTGCTTCCACAGCAGATGGCTTTGAAGGAGGCAGAGCTTGAGAAACCGATAAAGGTTCTAAAGCGGGATTGATCGGCGGTTGTGATGTGGATACTTTTACCTCCTCGGGTGGCCTGGATATAGAAGGAACAGGCTTTTGAGGCGGTTCCTTGACAGGAGGAGGAGTCCCTTTATCTTTACCCAGGAGTGGTGAGACAGGGACTTTTTGAGATAACGCTGGTTGATCTGGCGAAAGTTTTATTTCCTTTGCAGGAGGTTTTTCTCTATCCTTCGCTGGCAGGAGACGCCCTTTGCGTATGGCCGTTGCCAACATATCTCCTTTTGCATCATAAAATATCTGTCGATAAGATTGTTTTGTTACTTCCGCTTGCCTCTCCCACCGCATCCCGTGAGACTCTGCTATTGAACTGCCGGAAAACCCTGAAGAGGTATATTGTGTGCCTGATTCAAGATTGATACATCTCATCTCAAATTGATAATTAAAACTCCCGACAAAATTCCTCATGGTAATCATCGCATAGTCGGCATGTAATGCTTTACCAACCTGTCTTACCAGGGCCATGTTGTTTTTCAGCCACTGCCAGCCTTCTATTTCCTGTGATCCCAGGACAGTCGTTAGATCTTTTTCAGGAACGACCTCGTAAATGCCTTTATCCTGCAAAAATCTGCTCATCGCACCCAAGGTCTTTTTTTTGTATTCTTCATGAGGTGTTCCCCAATATCCCACATATCTGGTGTGAGCATAGGGTGGATCTCCTGTAATGGGCAGTACAAGAACCCGTAGCTTGGCAGAAGGCGCAGGGGATGGAATGGTATTTAGGTGCGCTGTCGTACAGGCATTCAGGCAAAGTAATACCAACAGCACGGCAACGGTAGATGCTCTCAGCATAAGTATGTTTTTGTCGTTCATCACCCTGTCCTCTATTCAGTATTATAAATGAACCATTGATGAACTGTCAATGTACTTGAAGCGGATTCTTTCGCATCGCAATGATGACAAGGTAATGATGGGAGTAACGAAGTTTTGTCGCAGAATGGATTTCACCTTTTATGCTGAAAGGAATATGGAGAGATCAACTTAGGATAGCAAATCAAGAGGTTACAGAGGGATAATATCTATAACACCTTGATTTTGTTGGTGGAAAAGTTTTTCGGGAACCCTCATTATGTCACAACTATAACTTAAAATCTGGACCGATTTTCGAGGGGAAGGCCAAGNNCAAGGCGAATTGACCCGTTACGACGATGCCAACCGCATCAAACAGTGGATGGAGGATTCACAGGCGGTGCGACAAAAACATAGAGGTTGAAGAGCTCCTTTATCAGGTATTCTATTTGAAACTCTCTATTTTCATCGAGGTTGCCGTTTTACTGGCTTCAGGGAGTTAGCGAGAAAGGTCGTCTGTTTCGTTCACCTATTGGCTTCGGGCGGCTTTTCTGCCTTCGAGTCTGCAACTTTTAATTTGGAATTGAAGTAGGATTACCACCTGCAANNCATGATGAATTATTCCTCATCTCGTGGGGAGTTATTCCTCAGATAGGGGACGCAGTACGCTGTCAACCCATAGGTTTTAATTTTATAAAGGCATATGATTACAGTATGTTATCGTAAATTGTGCTGGGGCCGATACCCCTGGCACGCCTGTTGCCTTATGAAGGTCAAAAAACAGCGAGCAGGTTGTTATGAAGCGGTTGGTATTTACATTAACATGGGTTGTTCTGATTACCGTTGCATTTGCGTTTGCCGCTGAGAATTCATCACTCCAGGCTACCAAGCCTGAGCGCGTGAAGGCTGCAACGACAAAGGCAGCCTATTCGAAGGAAATAAAGTTGAAAGCCACGGGTAAGGTGATGGAGGTATCGGAAACCAATCTGAAGATTGAACGAAACGTGAAAGGCAAGGACGGAGCCCCTGAGATCATGGAATTCGTTCTGGAGAAACCGAAGAAAGTGGAAATAGGTGACAAGGTCAACGTGACTTACATCAAGAAGGAAGGACAAGATGTGGCCCTTCGTGTGGCCAAGGTGACGACGATTAAAAAATCGACTACGAAGGCAGAAAAGCCGACCGATGCCAAACAGGCACCGGCAGGTCCTGCATCGAAATAGTTGGGAGCTGGCAGTCCGTTGCGGACAGCCAGTAAAATTAAAACTAAATTTTTTGAGGAGGTAGTAAGATGAAACGTTTAGCATTGTTGGTTATTGGTTTGGTTTTCCTTTTCACGACATCCGTTTTTGCACAGGCTCCGCCCCCGGCAGCGCCGGCACCGGAACCTACCGCAAAAGAAGTCAAGGCAGTTGAGAAGAAGGATGCGCAAGAGAAGAAAGCCGCTGAGAAGAAGGCTGCGGCAGATAAGAAAGCCGCGGCGAAGAAAGCCAAGGCAGAGAAGAAGGCAGCGGCGAAGAAAGCCAAGGCGAAGAAGGCTGCAGCAGAGAAGAAGGCCGACGAGAAGAAGGATGCGGTCGAGAAGAAGGCTGACGAGAAGAAATAATCTTCATTTCCGAATTCTTCGAGAGCACAAAGTTCTTCATTTGCACAAAAAAATAGGGCAGGGATCGTACCTTGCCCTATTTTTTTTGGGGCCGTCTTGCATGATGTTTGATGGAGGACGAGGTCAAAACCGGTGCTGCTGTCGTCGGAAAAAGCAGGACAGAAGATAGGCAAATCGTGCTCATATGCGGCCTGCACGAGGGAATCCTTCTTCCGGTTGTGGGTCGTCAAATAATGCCCCATCTCCCGAATGAATCCCAAGGCCTCAAAAAAATCCATGTCCACTGACCCAGACGAGCCGATCGGTTTTTCGTTGAATGTATGATAATTATTGAAGAAATAACATCAACAATTCGAAATTGAAATCATGCATTTTCATAGAGGTTGACGATGTGTGCATTTCAGAAAGAACCATGGCGTCTTCATTTGGCTGCGCTCAACAATTTATTCTATGTGTGATTTGGCTGTTTTGACAGCGAGATCTCTATCTTTTGTAAAAAACCTCCATTCCATTCCTGACGAGTGAATACCGGCCTCCTTGTTTCGACCTCTACAATAATACCAGTGGCCAAAGCGCTCGACAGTAGAAAATGGATGATTGCCCGGACAGAGGATTCCGCAAGGATTAATCTCCTCGAAAAAGATAGTTTCGTCGGGGACTTCGTCATAAGACAGGTCATCAGGCAATGCGATTTGAGATACATCAACGCTTTTTGTTTCCTCTTTATCCAACCAGTCAGAAATCTTCATTGATTCTTTTCTCCCTAATCGTTTTCTGCCCCTACTTTGAGGT
>PMNM01000017.1 GCA_003161855.1 Syntrophaceae bacterium
TCACACAAACGGCATAGGAAATGGCCCGGAGACCCGGATGGATCACCTCCTGAGTGACCGTAATGGCCGCCGGCGCAAAGGATACGATGAGAACCCCCATCAGCAGAAGTACCAGGTACTGGGCTGTTCCTTCAAAGAAGGTGAAGGCCGCAAACAGGGTGATGGCCGTGAGGNNGTCTTCATCCCCGCCTGACTCATGGGGATGCCTTCCACGCGATGATAATAGGTAGGCAGCCAGGTGATGATGGCCGTCGTGGTGAAAATGCACCCGGCGAAACCCACATTGGTCAGAAGCAGGGAAGGGGCATGGATGAAGTCTCGGAAAATGTCCATCTTGCTCATCCTGACTTGATTCTTCCCCGCATGGGAGGATTCCACGGTCTTGACCAACTCCACCGTCTTGTAATCCTTGATGAAGAAGAAGAGGATGGCAATGAGGGCACCCGGGAGGGCCACCAGGCCAAAGGCATGCCGCCATCCCCAGTGCTCAGCCACGATCCCGCCGANNAAAGAGACCCGACAGCATGGCGGTGCCGCCGGGGGCAAATCCCGCTTCCCCGATGCCGATACCGGTCCGGGCGATAATCAACTGGGGAAAGCTCCGGGTGAAGGCACAGGCCGCTGTGGCAATACTCCAGAGCAGGGCCATGATGCCGATGGTCTTTTTGCGACTCCACCGGTCCACCAGAATGGAGGCGGGAATGGTAAAAAACACAATGGACCAGTAGACCACGGATACGAGCATTCCGCACTGGGTGTCCGTCAGTCCCCAGTCTTTCTGGATGAAGGGAAAGAGGGACGTCACAACGACCCGGTCTACATAGTTGAACAGATACAGCAGAAACAGCAGGGTAAAGAGATAGTACGAATAGCCTCTGGACAACTTATATTCTTTGGATTCGTTCGTGTCACTCATCGGGGTCTCCTCTCTATCGCTCTCCCGAAGCGATCATCGCCGCAACGCCAACTCGAATTTTACAAATCGACACTTCAACTGCTTTTGTATCCGCCGAGATTGGCCAAGGCCACACTGCCCGGGCTGATCACGGAGGGATCGACCTTAACGTTGACGCAGGCTGTCTTGCCCGAGGCAAAAGCGGCCTCCAGTGCAGGACGGATATCTTCCGGTTTTTCGATACAGATCCCGAATCCGCCAAGATCTTCGACANNCTGACTGTGCATGATCATTCCCCAGGCCTGGTCGTTGCCGATGACCACAACGATGGGGAGCTTCTTGCGGATGGCCGTATGGAACTCCATAAAATTAAATCCTACGGAACCGTCGCCCGTGATCAGCAGGACGCGCTTTTCCGGATTCCTCAGCTTGGCCGCATTGGCATAGGGGATCCCCACAGCAAGACATGCGTAAAGCCCGTAATCCAGATAAGTCCCGCCTTTGCGGATGATCCGGGTCATGCCCATCCAGGTCGACGTGTCGCCGCCATCGGCAACCACGATATCATCCTCCCGGTCCATAAACGCGTCAACTTCTTTCGCCAGACGCATGGGATGCATGGGCAACGTATTGCATTCCCACATTGATTTCGCCTGTTCTTTGCCATCCTTTTCGGCCTTCCGGACGGTTGCTACCCAAGGTTGGTACTGTTCCTGAAGAACTTTACTCATTTTCTTCTCACCAATAATGCCGTTCAGCTCGGCCAGGAGGGTCTTGACATCGCTGACGACACCGAGATCCACCGTGCGGTTCCGCCCGATCTCATCCTGTGCGATATCCACCTGGATGAACTTCGCATCCGGTCGGAAAATCTCCCCGAAGATATAGAAGAGGCTCAGGCGGCCACCGAGAAAAAGCACCAGATCGGCACTCATCAGCGCAAACAGGGCCGCCCCGGGGCGAATGGCCAGGGAGGATTCGAAACAGAGGGGGTGGGTATCGGGGATAACCCCCCTCCCTGCCCCGGACGTGAACGCCGGAATCCCCGTTTTTTCAACGAACGCTATNNCCGGCAATAACGATTGGATTTTTTGCCCTCTGCAGGAGATCAACGATCTTCCGGGCACTGTCCCGGTCAACCGGCTTGGATAGAACCGACGTGTGCATTTTCTTGACCTTGGTCGGATCGACCGTCGCATTCAAAATATCACAGGGCAACTCCAGATATACCGGACCGGGACGTCCGCTCATGGCCGTCCGGAAAGCCATATCGATAAATTCGGGGATTCTCTCCGGGATATGGCAGACCCAGGCCTTTTTGACCATCGGCGTAATCACGGGAAGCTGACTCATATCCTGCAGATCCAGTTTTTCCGCGCTTTCCAAGCCCACGCAGCCGGCAATGAGTATAACCGGAGCATTGGACAGTCTGGCACTGGCGATCCCGGAAAGGGCATTGGTAAAACCCGGTCCGGCAGTGACCATGGCCACCGTCGGCTTCCGGGTCATTCTCGCCCAGGCTTCTGCCATGAAGACGGCCGCCTGCTCATGACGCGTGTCAAAGATGGTTATTTTAGAGCCCTCCAGAAATTGGTAGATGGGCGTGATATGCCCGCCGCTCAGTGAAAAAATATACTTGACATCCCGGTCGATCAGCGCTTCTGCCGCCAATTGACCGCCAATAATTTTACCCATGATTTATCCTCCATTACATATTTTGAGAGCTCTGCAAAATCGATGAAAAATGGTTCGCCAGCGGCGAAGTTATTTTTGAGCCGTTTCTAGGTTTACAATTCCATGCACTGGCCGCCGTCGAGATTGATCGCCTGCCCAGTGATATATCTCGAAGCGTCGGAAGCCAGAAAGGCCACCAAATCAGCGGCATCCCGGGGAACGCCGATGAAACCCAGCGGGATGGTTTTGCACATTTCCTTTTCCCGCTCTTCAACGGTCGTACTGAAAAACGACGCCTCCAGCCCGAAACGCCACTTTTCCAGATCCGTGGCTATCTGCCCCGGGCAGATGGCGTTGACCCGGATGCCGGCGCCGCCCAGTTCCTTGGCCATGGTCTTGGTCAGCATGATGACGCCGGCCTTGGCCACAGCGTAGGCGCTGTTAAAGATGGGAGGAACCTTGCCGGCCCGTGAAGCGGTATTGATGATCGCCGCCGGTTTTCCCAGCATCAGAGGAATCACGGCCCTTGAGATCCGGAAGACGGAAAAAAGATTGACATCCACGGTCCGGATCCAGGCAGTCTCATCATAACTTAAAACGGTGTTGGGCACGCCAAATGACGCACCGGCGTTATTGCAGAGGATGTCGATATGATCAAAGCGCTTTTTGATCTTCTCCATCATTTCGCCAATGGCACCGTTATCGGTCACATCAACGGCCACGGCCAGCGTCTTGACACCATAGGTTTGAGCAAGTTCCGTACTAATGATATCCATCTGCTCCCGGGTACCGGTATTCACCGCGGCTTCCGGAACAGGCGGTTGCCTTAGGTCGGCGATAATGACATGGCTGCCGCAGGAGGCAAGCTTCTTAGCAATGGCATATCCGATACCGGTTTTTTTACCGGAACCGGTGATAATGGCTGTTTTCCCCTTCAGATCTTCATACATAGATAACCTCCTTATATAGAACAGGCCGCTTTAAAGGAACTCGTGAAAATACTTTTATAAAGTACTATTCGTTTATTGAATAGCACTCATTATTCTTGAAATAATTCTAAATTCGAACTATGTCAAGAATAATGATGATGAAAAGTAGCATCCGGAATACAGTACGATCAGGCCACATCGCTTGCTGAAGGATCTACCAAGAGAACCAGGGCAATACAACAGAAAAAAGTTATTATTAATACTTAAAATGTAGTATAATTTTTTGAGATAAACGAACGTCTTCAATGACCCTAATTTAGGTGGAGAGCATTTCCTCAAGAAAATGCTTGACACGCCATAGGAGAATCTGTACTAAAAGTTGTCAGACCACCTGACCATAAGTCCAAAA
>PMNM01000118.1:0-4733 GCA_003161855.1 Syntrophaceae bacterium
TCCCGATGGGTATCAATCTTCGCGCATCCCACATCCACGTAGGACAGATCTTTCAGGTGGGTGATACCTTCCTCGATGCTGATCTTGCCGTCGCGGATGCTTTCAAGCAGCGTTTTCAGTGTGTCTGCGTTCATAGGGCTAACCTTTCTGAGCGTCCCTTCCCGACAGGATTCGGTTCATGTTTCCCATAAGGATGGTCATGGGGACTTTCCAAATTTCAAGCTGTCGTATATTTCTTTTAGTGTAACACCCTTTTCTCTGGCCAGCCTTTTGCAGTCTTCATACTCAGGCTTGGATTTTATTCTCCGACCCCGGAAATAGGCATGCTTTACAGAAATTTCACCATATTCTGTAGACTGTTTGGAAAATTCTTTTCTCAGCATGGCCTTGGAGACCGGATAGGTCCGCAAGCCAAATGTTGATGTTTGAAGCCAGAACACCTCCTCCATGGCTTCCCGTTCCCGGACATTGCAAAGGACGCTGATTTTTACAGCCGGCCGTGATTTTTTCATAAGGATGGGGGTGAGAAAAACATCATGGGCGCCTTTTGCAAAAAAAGCATCCATCATGAAATCATACATTTCCGGGTTCATATCATCGATATTGCATTCCATGAGGATGGCATTCTGCGTGGCAACGTCGTTGACAAATGCTTCTTCCGGCACTTCTCCCAACATGACCCGCAAAACATTCGGGATTTCTGTATCTCTTTGCCCGATACCGTAGCCGATTCCCTTTGGGGTGAAGTGGAAATGTTCCGTGAAGTCATCCACGGTAGCCGCTAAAATAGCCGCCCCGGTCGGTGTGGTGGTTTCATAGGGTACGATCCCCGCTTTCATGGGGATTCCCTTGAGTATTTCTGCGGTTGCCGGTGCGGGAACCGGTAACGTCCCGTGGGCGCATTTGACAAAACCGCCCCCCACCTGCACGGCGGAAGACAAGCNNGATGGAATCAACCGCACCGACCTCATGAAAATGGACATCTTCAATGTCATGATGGTGAACCTTCGCTTCCGCCTCAGCCAGCTTTCTGAAAATATTAAGGCTGATAGCTTTGACCTTTTCGGACAGAGAACTTTCAGTGATCAGTTTGACAATATCCGTAAACCTTCTTTCGGAAGAAATATGCTTGTCAGAGGGATGAGGTTCGGGTAGAAGCACCACATCCACTCTTGTACCCGCAATACCTTTGCGCTGATCCTTATTGATTTTGAGGTCGTATCGACCGATGCTCAATTTTTTAAGTTCGCCGATAAGATATTTTCGGTCAACACCGAGATCGATCATGGCGCCGAGATTCATATCGCCGCTGATACCGGAAAAACAATCATAATAAAGTATTTTCATCTTCATCATGCCTCTCAAGTTTGATATGGGATTTTAACACGTTCCTGTGCCCAACGACAACCGATAAAATAACAAAACCTTTACCTGAAGAGACCGTTTTAAAAATAGGTTCCACGGCATTGAATAAAATTAATTTCATGGGGATCTTTACGTGATCGCAAAGATGCGCTATGAGATCATAACAGATGAAATTGAAAAATTAATGGAGAAAACCATGTTGCGATTCAAACGCCTCACCCTGATCATGGTGAGCCTCGTTGTCCTGTCTACCGGGACTGCCTGGGCTCAACAAAATGAACGTTTGTCAGTTCCAGGTTTGGTTACCCGAAATTCGCAGGCCAGGCTCGCTTCCGAAATCGGCCGTCTGTCAAGTCTGTCCGGGGGTATCGTGGGAGTCAGTGCCATCCATATCGAATCGGGAAAGCATGTATCCGTCAATGGCCAGGAACGCTTTCCGATGGCCAGCACCTATAAGATTCCTATCGCTGTGCAATTGCTGACCCTGGTGGATCAGGGATCGCTAAAATGGGGCCAGATGGTGAAAATCAGGCAGACGGACCTGCGTCCCGGCAGTGGCGTTCTTTCAAAACTTCTTCATAAGTCTGGGCTGGCGGTTTCGGTGCAGAATCTTTTTGAGATGATGATGATGGTCAGTGACAATACGGCGTCCGATGTGCTCCTGTCGATCTCCGGTGGGCCCGGAGCCGTCACCGCCCGGATGAAAACCATCGGCATCAGTGACATCGATATCAGTCGTTCCACACTGGAAATGATCGCAGATTCTTCCGGTGTCCGGAAACTGCCGCCCGATATTACACCCACGCAGTTCGATAAACTGGAAAAAGAGGCGGATCCAGGGGTGAAGAAAGAAATGAGAAGGCAATTCGATGCAGATTTGCGGGATACCGCCACCCCCGATGCGATGGTTTCTCTTTTGCAGGGCATTTACCGCAAGACCTGTCTGAAGCCGGACAGTACGGATATTCTGCTGGATACGATGCAGCGGAGTCAGACAGGTGAGATGCGTTTGAAAGGGATGCTTCCGCCCGGCACACCGGTTGCCCACAAAAGCGGCACGCTGGGCGGTTCAACAAACGATGTGGGGATTATCACCCTCCCGGAAGATGCCGGTCATGTGGTGGTTGCGATTTTTATCAAGACATCGAAAAGAGAGTCCTCGGAACGGGAAAAAGCCATTGCCGAAATTGCCAGGGCNNCCTTCATGTTCAACAATGCCCCCGCAGTCCGGACAGGCGCCCTTTAAAAACTTAACCTTTTCCGTAGCGGTCTCGAAGCCGTTGGCAGCCATGTGAGATTGAATGGCTTTGGCGACGGCGTCCGCACAGGAAAGGATCTTGTTTTCGCCAAACCCCGACGGCGAGTGACAGGAGATTCCCTGAAGCTGTTTAATGATCTGTTTTGCCTGAATGCCGCTGCGCCAGGCCAGCGAAACCATGCGCCCGATGGCTTCGCTCTGTGATGCGGCACAGCCTCCGGCCTTGCCCATGGTGGTGAAGAGCTCAAAGAGGCCGGTAACATCCTGATTGACGGTCACATAAAGCGGTCCGCAGCCTGTTTGCATCTGATAAGTCCACCCTTTCAAAACCTTAGGGCGTTCGCGCTTGACAACCTTTTTCTCTTCATCCCCGGCTGCGCGGGGCGCCTTGTCCTCTGTTTTGCCCGTTGAAAGAACCTGTTTGTCTCTTGTGCCGTCCCGGTAGATGGTCACGCCCTTGCAATCCAGCTTGTAAGCAAGCTGATACACGTTGACCACATCATCAATCGTTGCGCCATTTACAAAATTTACGGTTTTACTGACCGCATTATCCGTATACTTCTGAAAGGCTGCCTGCATGGCGATGTGAACTTCGGGAGAAATATCATGCGCCGTGACAAAGAGCTTACGGACGTCAGGGGGTATTTCGTCCATGTCCCGGATGGTGCCATGCTGGGCAATCCGCTGCATCAGTTCCGGTGAATAAAATCCCCTTTCTATGGCGATTTTTTCAAACTGGTGGTGGACTTCCACCAGAATGTCGTTATCCATAACCTTCCGTACATAAGAGACGGCAAAGAGGGGTTCCACACCTGAAGAAGCATTGGCAATGATCGAAATCGTACCGGTCGGTGCAATGGTGGTGATGGTTGCGTTGCGGATCGGCGGTTCGCCACGCTGATCGTAAAGAGAGCCCTTGAAGTTCGGAAAAGCACCCCGTTTTTTCGCCAGCTCACGTGATGAGGCATGACCCTGATCGTTGATGAATTGCATGACCTTTTCAGCCAGCTGGATAGCCTCCTCTGAACTGTAGGGAATACCGAGTAAGATCAGCATATCTGCCCACCCCATGACGCCCAGGCCGATTTTACGGTTGCCAAAGGTCATTTCTGCGATCTGGGACAGGGGATAGTCGTTCACTTCAACGACATTGTCGAGAAAATGAACGGCAAGCTCAATGACTTCTTTGAGTCTCTTCCAGTTTATGTTGCCGTTATAAACCATTTTGGCCAGATTGATCGAACCCAGATTACAGGATTCGTAGGGTAGCAGAGGCTGTTCCCCACAGGGATTGGTGGATTCGATCAGACCCACATGAGGCGTCGGATTATCACGGTTCAACCGGTCCAGAAAGACGATACCCGGTTCCCCGTTCTCCCAGGCCTGGGCAACGATCCGGTTAAAAACTTTTCGCGCATTGAGCGTTCCAGCCACCTGTCCGTTTCGGGGGTTGATCAGTTCGTAGTTCTCATCATTTTCCACGGCCTGCATAAAGATTTCCGTCAATCCGACGGATATGTTGAAATTATTCAGTTGTTTCTGATCGGCCTTGCACATGATGAAGTCCATGATATCCGGGTGGTCGACCCTCAGGATTCCCATATTAGCACCCCGGCGTGTTCCTCCCTGCTTGATGGTTTCCGTAGCGACATCAAAGACCCGCATGAAAGAGATCGGACCGCTGGAAACGCCTGTGGTGGTCATGACGACGTCATTGGCAGGGCGCAGTCGGGAAAAAGAGAATCCCGTCCCGCCGCCCGATTTATGAATAAGGGCGGTGAACTTGACAGCGTCAAATATCTCTTCCATGGAATCCCCGACGGGCAAGACAAAACAGGCGGAAAGCTGTCCCAGTTCACGACCGGCGTTCATGAGGGTTGGCGAGTTGGGAAGAAATTCAAGCCCGGCCATGCTCTGGTAGAAGGCTTCAGACAGCTTGGTTGTGTCTGCCTTTTCATTGAATATTTTATCAGCCCCACCGATCGTTTGGGCGACACGCTTGAACATATGAGCCGGGGTCTCCAGAACTTTTCCCTCCGTGTCGCGCCGCAGATAGCGCCTTTGTAGAACCGTTAAGGCGTTTTCAGATAATCGGGAAACCCTTCGAGGT
>PMNM01000118.1:4786-7904 GCA_003161855.1 Syntrophaceae bacterium
GAGGATGAAACAAATTGAACAATCAGAACCCTTCTCTTAAGCCGGCGATTCTGGCATTGATTGCCCTGTCTCTCATCTGGGGCTATAACTGGGTCGTGATGAAGGAATCGCTGCGATATTGCAGTCCCGTTGACTTTGCCACCCTGCGGACGTCTCTGGGAGCCGCCGTTCTTTTTGCTGTGCTTCTTGTCCAGCGAAAATCGCTTCGTCCAAAAGAAATTCCCATGACCATTGTGCTCGGTCTTTTATCCACAACGGGATCGATTGGTCTTGTGATCTGGGCACTGGAAACCGGCGGTGTGGGAAAAACAGCGGTACTGGTTTATACCATGCCCTTCTGGGTAATCCTCATGGCGTGGCCCGTTCTTGCCGAACGGATTCGGGGGATGCAGTGGATCCCCGTCCTTCTGGCTTTTTCCGGGCTGCTGATTATTCTGGAGCCGTGGAATTTACACAGCAGCCTGTTCAGCAAAATCATGGCAATTCTTGCCGGATTATCCTGGGCAGCCAGCGCCATCGTGGCGAAAATCATGCGCCGCAGAACGGAGTTCGATCTCGTCTCGCTGACGACCTGGCAGATGATCTTCGGCGCCATTCCCCTGATTGCTTTTTCTTTAATGGCGCCATCCCCGCCGATCCGATGGACGAATTATTTTGTAGGAGCGCTGATTTACAGCTCTGTGGTGAGCAATTCACTCGCCGTCCTGTTGTGGTATTATATTTTACATAAATTGCCGGCCGGCATCGCCAGTTTGGGCACCCTGGCGACCCCTGTCATTGGGGTGATTTTGGCTTTTATCCAACTCGGCGAGCGGCCTTCTCTGTGGGAAGGGTTAGGCATGGTTTTGATCGTTGCAGCACTGGCCCTCATCTCTTTCCTTGGGGTTATGCAATATCGGCGTTTAAAAACGGTCATCAAACAAGATTAGAACAAAGCCTGCACGCTCAAAGAACAAGGTTTCATGACCTGATGCTGATGATCGCCTCTAATGCAACTTGGCTGTATTGAAAGCNNTTCCCTGCGCCGTAATCTCTCAGATCTTTTTCCCGGAAGCCCTGAATTTTTCCGACCACGAGGTCAGGTGTAATACCCTTTTCCTGCACCGATCGTCCTTTCGGGGTGTAATATCTGGCCGTGGTCAGCTTCAGCGCGGAACCATCCTCAAGAGGAAAAACGGTCTGTACCGAACCTTTTCCGAAGGTCTGGGTACCCACAATCAGGGCCTTCCGGTTTTCCTGAAGGGCTCCGGATACGATTTCAGCAGCACTCGCTGTGCCCTCATTGACCAGGATGACAATCGGATAGGCGGGTTCATCGCCATGATTGCGGGCCCTCGCCGTAGTTTCTGTATTTTTTTTGCGTCCTTTCGTCGATACAATGATACCGGATTTCATAAACTGATCGGAGACCTTTATGGCCTGGTCCAAAAGACCGCCGGGATTGTTTCGCATATCGAGAAGAAGTCCCTTGAGCGACCCTTCTTTTTTGTTTATTTCGCGAAGGGCGGTCTGCAGTTCGTCTGTGGTATTCTCCTGGAAGGATGACAGGCGGATATAACCGATGTGATCTTCATAAAGCTTATACTTGACCGTCTTGATATTGATCATGTTGCGTGTGATCATCAAATTCTTCAGCTTCGCCATGTCCACGCGCTTAATGGTCAGATTCACTTTCGTGTTTTTTGGCCCGCGGATTTTTCTCACCGCCTCCACCACCGTCATTCCTTTGGTGGGCTCACCGTTGATGCGGATAATCTGATCTCCTGTTTTGATGCCGGCAGTAAAGGCGGGTGTGTCATCAATGGGTGAGACCACCGTGATCACCCCATTCTGCACCGTTATTTCGGCACCGATCCCGCCGAAACTTCCATGCAGGTCCGTATTGAGTTCTTTGTACATTTCGGCGGTCATGAAACCGGAATGCGGATCGAGAGAACCCAGTAAAGCCACCAAAGTGATCTGTTCGACGGTTTGATTATTTTTTTGAAGCTTTTTTAGTAACTTTTCAGGAACACAGGTTTGTATGATTTTCCCCAGTTGCTTGACATTGGATGCCTGATCCTGCTTCAGGATGCGGAAATCCGTTTCTTTCATGGAACAGGCAACGTGAAATGTTTCTGATCCCCGCTCTTCCATCTTGATCTTTCCGGGAAAGTCTCGGGTNNCAGGGCTGCGGCGTTGCACAGCATCAGTGTAATGATCAAAAGATAGTATTTCTTCATCGTTTCGTTGTGTCCCTGAGGTTGCCTTTCCGAGTAGGATGGATACAATACCATCATAGCATGCCGGGTAAAGATATGCCACCAAAAGGGTCATGTTGTCAGACGCTTCAGGGCATGTCTTTTTGTCTTGAAATAATTTCGATTGAGTTGTAGACAGAACCGTTGCTTGAAATGCTGGAGGCATAGCCATGTATTGGGAAAGGGAGATTGAAACAATCGGTCAAACCGGGTTGGAGGNNACCAAAGACGATCTGAGAGACCATTGGCCCTATGGATTTCTGGCCGTATCCAGAGATAAGCTGATCCGGATGCATTCGTCATCCGGAACGACCGGCCGGGCGACCGTCATTTTTCATACCGCCCATGACATTAAGGAATGGACCAATATCGTTGCCCGTTCCATGTACATGACGGGGATGCGAAAACAGGATGTTTTTCAGAATATGATGACCTACGGTCTTTTTACCGGCGGTCTGGGGTTCCATTACGGTGCCGAAAAAATCGGGGCGCTGACCATCCCTGCCGGCGCCGGAAATAGCAAACGTCAGATTCAACTCATGCGGGATTTCGAAACCACGGTGATCCATATCATTCCCAGTTATGCCCTTCATCTGACGACTGTTTTTGAGGAGCTCGATGTCAATCCCCGGAAGGACACGAAATTGAAGATCGCCTTTGTCGGTGCCGAGCCGCATTCAGAGAAAATGCGGAATAAAATCGAGAAATTTTACGGATTCAAAGCTTTTAATTCCTATGGCCTTTCGGAGATGAACGGGCCCGGTGTGGCTTTTGAATGTCCTGCACAGAACGGTCTGCACATCTGGGAGGATAATTTTTTTGTGGAAATCATTGATCCGGTAACCCTCAAGAAGCTCCCTGACGGTGAAGAGGGTGAA
>PMNM01000177.1:0-13087 GCA_003161855.1 Syntrophaceae bacterium
AACGGGCCATGGGTACGATCTATGGAAAATGAGGATATTGAATAGTAGAAACAATGTCCTGCTCATGGCCATCCAGAATGAAGAGTGTGATATGATGAAGAATGTCGTCAGACGACTGAAACAGGATCATCCCCGCGCCGGTGTGAAGGCCTTTGTGCTTTCCTTGGAAGAGAGTTTCTGAGATTTGATGATCCGATCATGCCTAAGGAAAGAATCACCAGAAGATAGAAAGACGTCTCACGTCTGTTGCGGAAAAAGAAGAAGATCCAGCGGGATCAGCTAAAGAAGTTCAAAAAAAAGAAGTGATATTTGGGCAATCCTCTGAAAAATAACATTTAAGCGCTACATAAAAATCCTGTTTAAATGTTTACCTTATGAAGGGCAGCGTATGTCTCTTGAATCATTCACAGCCGAGGATATCAGACAAATCAGGGCAGAAGGACTGACCGAAGCGCAGGTGCTTGACCAGATTGAATTGTTTAAAAAAAAGATTTTCTCCATCAAATTGAACAGCCCCTGCAGTATAGGAGATGGTATTGTCGTTATTCCGGAAGAAGATAAAGATAAATGGGTGCAATATCATGAGCGGGAATGCCGGAAGGGCCGGATGATCAAGTTTGTACCGGCGTCAGGAGCCGCCAGCCGCCTGTTTAAAGAGTGGTTTAAGTTTCTGGATGAAGGACGCTTTGATTCTGAAGCGGCGGCGGCTGGATTCAGCAGAGACCTTCGACAGTTTGCTTTTTTCAAGGATTTACTGACGGTCATTAAACATCAGGGCAGCGATCTTGAATCCTGGGTAGCTGAGCAGCAGTTCAAAGATATTCTGATTTTCCTCTTAACTGAAAAAGGCTTGAATTATGGTGATCTTCCCAAAGCTCTCCTAAAATTCCATGCCTATCCTGATGGCAGCCGCACGGCCATCGAGGAACATCTGGCCGAAGCAGCCCTCTATGTGCAGGACAGTCATCATATCTGCCGTATTCATTTTACCGTTTCCATGGAACATGAAGAAAAAGTCAGGCACTATCTCTCTCAGATTCAAAATCACTACGAAAAGCAATATGGCGTTACTTTTGATATAGACATTTCCATCCAGAGTTCATCAACCAATACCATTGCCGTGGATAGGGAGGATCGGCCTTTCCGGGATGAACAAGGGCGACTTGTTTTTAGGCCGGGCGGGCATGGGGCGCTTCTTTTCAACCTGAACAGTCTGATCGATGGAGATATTGTCTTTCTTAAGAATATAGATAATATTGTTCCCGACCGTCTGAAGTCAGCGACCGTTCTCTATAAAAAAATGATAAGCGGATATCTGATCAACCTCCAGGAACAGATATTTCTTTATTTGACCATGATTGCAGATGGCCAAATAAAGGCCGATGATCTGGAAGCCGTGGTTTCATTTTGTCGAGAAAAACTTTATATCATCTTTCCGTCTGGGTTTAAGGAATTGCCATTGGCTGAAAAACAGAATCTCATTTATTCGAAATTGAACCGCCCTCTTCGTGTCTGCGGGGTGGTTAAAAATGAAGGCGAGCCTGGAGGCGGACCTTTCTGGGTGGATGAGGAGGACGGAACTCGATCACTTCAAATTATAGAAGAGTCTCAAATCGCTCCGTTTTCCGATGCACAACGTGCCCTCTGGTCGAAGGCAACCCACTTTAATCCTGTTGATCTGGTTTGCGGCGTCAGGGATTACCGTCAGCGGAAGTTTGATTTGAAGCAGTTTGTCAATCAGAAGACTTTTTCCATTTCACAAAAATCAGAGAAGGGCAGGGACATTCAGGCATTGGAGCTGCCCGGTCTCTGGAACGGTTCGATGGCGCACTGGATCACCATTTTTGTGGAAGTGCCCGTTGAGACCTTTAATCCCGTCAAGACGATCAATGATCTCTTGAGACCCCAGCATCTTTCCGGTTCTTAAAGTCAAAGCTTAATCGTCTTTCAAAATACGCCGTTCCTATATAAGCATACGATCGGCATCTTTCCGTAACGCCGCGCTGGCGATGGCTGATTTAACAGTCTCGCCGGTCTTGCAGATGATATTGCAAGGCTGATCATTCAAGGCGTCGCTGTATAGACAGCATAGTGAGGCAGCTGTCCAAAGAGTTTTATCATCGCACCCATAGGGGACGAGAACGGTCGGACCGGGACAATCTGCCATATAGAGAGCCATGTCAGCATCCTGAATCAATGCTTGAATCGCTGCATTATCGGTCTGATTTCGGCCGACGATGACTTTAGAAGTTGCGTGGATTCGGAAATGCCGGCCGAATTTCAAAAGCTCGATATCCCGGATGTCGTGATCGGGACAATGATCAAAGAGATCCTTCAATCGTTTTGAAAAATTGGGGTCCGTGAGGAGACAACCGCCGGCCGGGGGCGGATAATCTTTAATATCGTAATGCCTGGCCAGTTCCATCTGCGTTTTTCGACCTCTTCCCTGAATGGCCAGAAGTTTTAAACGGTCCACTTTTTTTTCCTTTTCCGGTCTGATTTCAGGTAAAAGCTGGGCACTCAAAGGTCTCAGAATGACATCAGCGTAGCCGGAATTTTTTGCCACCACATGGAGAGATTGCTTTGTTTGAGACATGGGCCGCTGTCCAAGAACTTCTCCGGTAAAGATGAAGTCTGCTTCTGTTTCTTCCATTCTTTTTCCAGCCATATTCAACATGAGGGCATGGCAATCAATGCAGGGATTCATATTCTTCCCGTATCCATATCGGGGGGCTTTGAGCATGTCCAGGTGCCTGTGTGTGATATTGATGATGGTCAAGGAAAGGCCGATGATCTTCGCGGAGATTTGTGCTTTGGCTGCATTAAAAAAGGGGGTTTCAAAGGTAACCCCCTCTATGTCAATTTCTTGTTCCTGGATGAGTTTTACCGCAAGGATGCTATCCAGTCCACCGGAGAAAAGTGAGATGGCTTTTACTTTCAAAATCGGATCAGCTTGGCCTCCCATTTATCATAAAGCAGTTGATATAAATTTTGATCCATGCTGAATTCAATGAAATGAAATAAAGATTTGTCCCGGGTCATCTTTATGGCAGGAAAGCTAATGGTTGCTCTCGGCTTTCCAGCCTGATCAGCAACAGGATACAAAAAGATACCCTTTGAGAAGGGAATCTTCATGGCAGAGAGAGTTTTTTCGATAATGGCCTGTTTTGAATCTTTTTCATCAAAAGTAATCACATCGATATTGCGTTCCTTCAGGATGTCCATAAACTGCCGGGGAAGTTCTTTCGAGTGAAAAGTGATCTGCCGGTTATCCTTCCTGACCAGTAGTTCTGCTTTGACCGCTAAGTTAAACCCATCCCGGCTCTGGTCAAAAATCTTGAGATCCACGTCTTTTGTGGGCTGGTAATCAAGAAATCTGAGTAAAGCAGAACATAAATCCATGGCGGATGTACTGCTCAAGAGCATGATTTCTGGGAGTCTGGATTGTAAAACCGGAGATTCCACGAGACCTGTTCCCTCAAGAAATTCGGTAAGGGTGACACCGTTTCGGCTGGCGTAATCTTTCACGCTTTTTGGTAAAATTTGCGTTCGGTCTTTTAAGAAAGAGATTCCCTTCAGATAAGGGCTTTTTCCGGCTGCTGATTTTTCATTAATCATCCAGTCAACAAATAGTTCAATGTGAGGAATATCACCGAGACTCAGAGGCTTTTGACTTCTTATCATGGCATAGGCATTGGAAGCATTAATCACTTTTTGAAGAATTTGTGCCGGATCTTCCTGGTAATTTACTGTTACGAAACGGTAACTCGGCCAATGGGTTTGAATCATGCTTTTGAATGGGGCAGGCACCCGTTCAGTAAAATCGAGCAGGACAGTGCTTCCGTCGGGCAGTTCCACCACGGGTATCCGCGAACAGTCAATGGTAACCTGGCCGGCCTGGGGAATGGGAATATAATAATTTCCCACGGTTGTGATGGTGCCGTTCATTCCTTGAATCACTTCCCGAATAACGGCCATTCGGTAACCTGTGGGCAGGTTCGATTTCTCAAAGATCCCCGTAGTTGCTTTATTGATGAGGTTTGATTCAACGGGGATCTCCCCGGATGATACCTGCAGTGCGGATATTTTGATATTCCGATTCCCGGATACAGTACTTTTCTCAGGTAATCTCAGCGTCTGGCCAGCATAAATTTTGTTAAAATTCGTTAGTTTCGGATTAAGATCTTTTATGATTTTATAGATTTTTCTCTTTTCTTCGGACGAGACGGGCCCGAGGTGAATTGAAATTATTCTTGAAAGTGCATCCCCTTTTTTGATTGCGTAAAGAAATGAGTGTTTTTTTGATATGACAGGCTTTTGAAAGGTGAGATGAGCGGTGTCCTCCGCAGCCCAAAGACTTTTAAATGGAACGGCAAGCAACAAAAAAAGCAGGATATAAAGCAGTTTAGCTCTCAGGTTCCAGGCTGTCATGAATCACATGCCCCTTTTTTGAGTTATTTTATGGGATTTTTTTCAAAAAGTCAAAGCTATCCCTTCGTTCAAGTGATGCTCTTCGTGCTTTACCCCTATAACATGGCATAAGAAGACCTGAAAAATCAATTCTATTTATGAATAAAAAATGCCATGGTCCTGACGACCATGGCATTTTTACGATATTTTAATTCAACAATAGTCGATTAACGGCCGCTCTTGAAGTCGTCTCTCATCAACTCTCTGGCGATGATCATTCTTCTGATTTCGGAGGTGCCGGCGCCAATTTCCCAGAGTTTCTGATCCAGGAAGTGACGGGTCACGCCGTATTCCGTGCAGTATCCGTAACCGCCGTGAATCTGAATGGCGTCAAGACCGATCTTGGTGCCCATTTCACCGCAGTACAGCAGCGCGGCGGCGGCCATCCGGTCAAGGTCTGTTCCTTTTCCGCCGACCTTGCTGGTCTGTGCATCGCAGAAGGAAGCGGCACTGTAAGCCATCCACTTGGAGGCCAGATAACCAGTGTACATGTTGGCGATCTTTTCCTGAATGGTCTGGAAGGAGATGATCGGCTTGCCAAACTGCACTCTTTCTTTGGCGTACTTAAGGCTCATTTCCAGGCAGCTTCTCTGGGAACCCAACGTGCAGCCGGACAGGGTGATTCTCTCGGTGCAGAGACCGGAGGTCAGAACGGCGACGCCTTTATTGAGCCCGCCGACCAGATTCTCTTCAGGAAGTTCCATATCCTCAAAGGTGACCAATCCCGTGGGGGAGGTTCTCATACCCCATTTTTTAATCTTCTCACAAGACCAGCCCTTCTGTTTCTTGGGATAGCAGAAGAAAGTGGAGATTCCGTGGGGACCCTTCTCGGGTTCGGTCTTAGCATAGAACAGCATGAAATCTGCGACCGGGGCGTTGGTGATGAAAATCTTACTGCCGTTGATGATCCATTTGCCGCCTTTCTTTTCGGCGCGGGTTTTCATGCTCATGGCATCGGAACCGGCGTTGGGCTCGGTGATGCCGAGGCAGCCAATGTATTCGCCGGTACAAGACTTGGGCAAGACGGCCATTTTCTGCGCTTCCGTTGCGTTTCTGCGGAAATTGTCAAAAGCCAACGTCTGGCTGGCGCCGACGGTCATGGATAACGCATTGCTGACACGGGCGATGGTCTCATACACAAGCAGGGTTTCCACATACCCGAGAGCGGTTCCACCGTATTTCTCTTCAAATACGATCCCGTTTATACCGAGGTTCCCCAGTTCCTTGAAGATCGTCGGTGGCATCTCGTCCACTTCATACATGTGTTCCATCTGGGGTTCCAGCCATGCAAGGGCCCATTTGTAAACACTGTCTTCAAGCATCCTTTGATCTTCTGTCAAATTGAAATCTAACGCCATAACTCTTACCTCCCTTTTTTAAATTAAATTTTTACATTGCCAATGGCAAATGATCGCGCCAAATTAGGATTAACTGACCGCTTTTGAAAGATAGCCATTTTAGATATGATGCTCATCGATTTGAATACAATTTGCTGTAAATCATGTGTAATGATTGAAAGTGTCACCACGATCCGGAATTGCCAGGATTTAGGGTGTTTCGGAATCACACGTGCCGAACAACCGATATTTTATAATACAATGTCCGAAGGCTGTCAAGATATTTGTAGAAGGTTATTTATTAAATTTGCTGGCAACGTTGAGAATAGATGTGGAAATTCCGGATCAGTGCCATTTTCGTGGTTGCAAGATTAGTCTTAAGTGATATAATACCATAGTTTTCGAAGAAAGAGGGCGAACCAGTCAAAAAACGCTTTCCGATGTATCACAGAGGACTCGAACATGGTCGGAATCAAAGATCAAGCCTTATTAAAAGAGATTCAGGCAAAGCTTGACAGAAAGATGAGGGAAAATGAGATCGCTATCCTCGAATACTGGAAAGAACAACTGGATCGCGTGGTATTTATGAAGCCGGAGGGAATTGCCTCTCTTCAGGTGCATATCAAAAAGATCGCCGAGATGATGAGTAACAGAGTCAAAATCCTCAAAAGAAATTAGCATGAAAGAGATTGTCAATTTTTTATTTGAAGTGGGAATGCTGCAAAAAACCCCGAGGTCGGGTTTTCAGTTCCTCGGTTCCGGCGGCGAATCCGTCGCTGAGCATATCCTCAGGACATTGTTTATCGCCTATACGCTGTGTAAGCTGGAGCCAGAGGTCGATGAATGGAGGGTCCTTAAATTATGCCTTTTCCATGATCTTCCTGAGGCCAGAACCGGTGACATGAATTATGTGAACAAGAAATATGTGGATGTGAATGAAGAAAAAGCCATTCGTGAATTAACAGAAAATCTTTTTTTTGGTGAGGAAGTCAAATCCATCATTGAGGAGTTCAATCAAAAAAAAACCAGGGAAGCGATTATTGCTCGTGATGCCGATCAACTGGCGCTAATCATACAACTTAAGGAATACGGTGATCTTGGAAACAAATATAGCAAAGAATGGATCGCCTTTGCCATCAAACGTCTTTGTTCTGAAAACGCCAAAAATATGGCTGAGACCATTATCACAACAGATTTTTCNNCTGAGAACACCCTGGGACTATGAAAAGGCAAGGGTTCACCTGGATCTTGGAATAGCCTATATCGAATCGGGGCAATATAATTCCGCATTGAAGGAACTTCTGGAAGCGAATAAACGCACGCCAAGTGACCCTCGCATTCATTATTTTCTCGGGATCACTTACTACGGAAAGAGCCTTAATGATAAAGCCATCGAGGAATTTCAAACGGCTGTTGATTTAAAATCAGATTATTCTGAGGCCTACAATTATCTTGGAATTATCTGTTTGAATGCCGGCCAATGGGATAACGCCATCGATTATTTTAGCAAGGCACTGGCCAATATTGTTTATGATACCCCGGCTCTCGCATTATACAATATGGGTTGGGCCTATTACAAAAAGGGCGATTATCCGATGGCTCTGAGCAAGTATTATGAGGCCGTCAGCCGGGAACCCAATACAATCCTCCTGCCCATGATTGAAAAGAATATGGGACTTGCGACTTTTGAACAGGGTCGGGTGGATGAGGCGATACAGCATTTCAAAAATGCCCTGAAAATCATCCCCGAATTTATGGAATCTCAATATTGGCTGGGCGAATGCTATCTGAAGCAGAAAAGAATAGAAGAGGCAAGAGCCGCTTTTCAGGTGGTGGTCAAGACTGCCCCGGAATCGAAATTTGGCATGATAGCCCAGACAAAATTAAATGACCTGAAAAAGGCAAAATAGCAAGAGGATATCAGGAGTCGATCATGAGCTCAAAAAGGCAGCAAAGAACAATCGACATACAGCACAAAAAGAAAAAAAAAGGCACCAGAATTCTCATTTTATCATTAATCGTTACCTGTGTGGTGGGATTTCTTATATTTTTCTTTTTAACCCTTTTTGATTCTGTTTATCCGCCTGTCGCGGGCAAGGGAAGCAAGGAAAGAAGCCGGGAGAAGCTGCTCGTAACCCTCTATTTTTCTGATACAAACGAACGATTTTTATTACCCGAAAAAAGATATGTTGCCAAAGATAAAAGTGTCGATGGGCAAGCCCAAGAAATCGTTAAAGCCCTGCTTGAAGGTTCAAAAACGGGCTTGGTCAATACCTTTCCTGGAAAAACAGAGCTGCTAAAAGTTAAAATTGAAGGACATGAAACAGCCTTGATCAGTTTTGGACATAGCCTGGTTGAAAATCATCCGGGTGGCAGCACCAGTGAAATGGCAACGATCTATTCCCTGACAAACACGTTGATCGTAAATTTGCCGGATATAAAAAAAGTGAAGATTCTGATTGACGGCAAAGAACAGGAATCCATTCGTGGACATATTAGTATCCGTAATCCCTTTACCTTGAACAAGGAACTCATTACACCGGGTGCTGCAGAAGGATAAGACTGAAAAAAAACAAATGGCTTCTAAATCAAAATTGTCAAGAACAAGAAATATCGGGGTTGTTGCGCACATCGATGCCGGAAAGACCACCGTCACCGAACGGATTCTTTTTTATACCGGTAAGTCTTATAAAATGGGAGAAGTCCATGACGGCGAAGCCGTGATGGACTGGATGCCTCAGGAGCAGGAGCGCGGGATTACGATTACCTCGGCCGTGACCACCTGTTCATGGCAGAATCATGAGATCCACATTATTGATACGCCCGGGCATGTGGATTTTACCATGGAGGTGGAAAGGTCTCTCCGGGTTCTTGATGGTGCTGTGGTTGTCTTTTGTGCCGTGGGGGGTGTGGAACCACAGTCTGAAACCGTCTGGCATCAGGCGGATAAGTACCACGTTCCCAAAGTGGCTTTTATCAATAAAATGGATAGGGTTGGGGCCGATTTTTTCTCAGCGGTCAGGATGATGTCGGAAAGATTCAACTCCAAGCCACTGCCTATACAAATCCCCTGGGGTCGAGAGGAGAACTTTAATGGTGTGGTGGATTTGATCCGTCAGAAGCTTCTGACGTGGGATCCTTCAACTCTGGGCCTTTCTTATGAGTTTTCCGAGATTCCGTTGGATGTAAAACCCCAGATCGAACGTTATCGGGAAGAAATGCTGGAAATGCTGGCCGAACTGGATGATACTTTTGCGGAAAAATATCTTGAGGGGTCGCTTCTCTCTGAGAAGGATATTATGGAAACCATCAGAAAAACGACTCTTTCCCTGAAAATAGTCCCTGTCATGTGCGGTTCAGCCCTTAGAAATAAAGGCGTTCAGCCCATTCTGGATGCGGTGGTTTCATACCTGCCGTCACCGGAGGATGTTCCGCCTATGAAAGGGATCAATCCTTTGACCAAGGCGGAAGAAATACGTATCAGCAGTAACCAGGAACCGCTTGCTGCTCTGGCCTTTAAAATTATGCAGGACGAAGGTCGTAAGATGACCTATCTGAGAATTTATTCGGGGCAACTGAAAACCGGTCAGGAAATCTACAACGCCAGCAAGGGGAAAAAAGAAAAAATTGCCAGGCTTCTGAAGATGCATGCCAACAAAAGAGAGCGAGTCTTGCAGGCATTTGCCGGTGAGATCATTGCCGTCATGGGTCTTAAAGAGACCGCGACAGGTGACACGATTTGTGATGAGGATCACCCCATCCTTCTGGAACCCATCGAATTTTATGAACCCGTTATCAGTCAGGCCATTGAAGCCAAGACACCAGCCGATCAGGAAAAACTTTCCCTGGCTCTGGCCAAATTTATGGAAGAAGATCCCACCATCAAAGTCAAATATGAGGATGAGACGGCGCAAACTGTGATTTCAGGTATGGGGGAGCTTCACCTTGAGATCATTATTGACCGGTTGCTTCGTGAATTTAACACGCATGTCAATGTGGGTAAGCCACGGGTGGTCTACCGCGAAACCATCCAGAAGAAAGTGGATATTGAAAGACTTTTTGAAAAAGAACTGGGCGAAAAGAAGCACTTCGGTCATGTACGATTAACTTTGGAACCTTGGGAGAGGGGAAATGGTGTAGAGTTCATTCGACAAATTGACGGAACAGTCATCCCTGAGGAATACTTTGGCGCCATTGAAGAAGGGATTCATGAGGCAGCTCTTAGCGGTTGTCTTTCCGGGTATCCGCTTGTCGATATCCGGGTCAGGCTGATTGGTGGTTCTTATCGAGAGGGAGAAGCTTCGGTCTTGGCCTATAAAATTGCTGCCGGCTCAGCTTTCAAGGATGGTTGCGCCAAGGCTGAGCCCATACAACTGGAGCCCATTATGGATGTTGATGTGATCACACCGAGCGAATTTATGGGGGATGTGATTGGGGATATTCATGCGAGACGCGGTGAAATTCAAGCTGTTACTCCGAAGGGGTCGATCAGTGAAATAAGAGCCAGAGTGCCTTTGAAGGCTTTATTTGGATATTCAACGGACCTGAGATCAGCGACCCAGGGCAGAGCCGTCTTTTCCATGCAATTTTTCCGGTTTGATAAGACCTGACCCCATGCCATTAAGACGTTTCAAAAAGAGAATCATTAATATCTATCGGCAGCGTTCCCTTCAGCTGGCTACCGCTACACTAGCGATCATCTTTCTAAGTTCATCAGGCGTGTATTATTTTGAGAAAACCGCACCGGATTCCAACATTCTTTCCCTTTGGGATAGTGTTTGGTGGGCGGTTGTGACCATGGGAACAGTGGGCTATGGAGATAGATACCCCGTCTCTTCAGGTGGTCGCATCATAGCATTATTGCTCATTATTTCCGGTGTCGGTTTAATGTCATTATTTACGGCAACCATCGCATCCCTGTTTGTAGAGCAGCGCATGAAGGAGGGAAGAGGTTTGGAAACGGTTAAGGAAAAGGATCATATCATTATTTGCGGATGGAATCAGTATACGGAGAATGTTCTTATCGGTCTGACCACCTATGGTTCCATGGGAGATACACCGATTGTCCTCATCAATGAACTTTCCGTGGACGAGATCGACTCCTTCAAACTCAAGTATCACAAATATAATCTGAAGTTTCTCAGGGGAAATTACATCCACGAGGATGTCCTCTTGCGAGCCAATGTCAAGAAAGCCCGGTTCGCCATCATTATGGCCGACCTGTCAGGCGATCATGCCAGAGAACGGATTGATGAACGAACTACCCTGACCGCCTTGACCATCAAGTCGATTGCACCCCAGATCAAAACAATTGCGGAGCTCTTGGATAGTGAAAACAAGCCTCACTTGAGACGGGCCAACGTCGATGAGATTATCGTTCGAGGTGAACATGTCGGCTCTCTGCTCGCAAGTGCTGTTAATTCACCAGGTCTGCCGAGGATTCTGTCGAATATTCTGTCTCTTGGTGACAGCAATAAATTCAGAAGGGTTGATATTCCCCATGACTATGCAGGCAGGACTTTCAGGGAATTATTCTTATTTTACCGGGAAAAGCATCACGCGATCCTGATTGGTCTTCTAAAGGATAAGAAAACAATGAAATTGGAGGACCTGCTGTCTGATAATACTTCCATTATTGATACCTTCATTCGAGAGAAGATCAGAGAGTCGAAGAAAGATTTCTTTTATGATCGTGAGGAAACAAGATTTTTAATCAATCCGGCCGATGATCATATCATTTCCGGAGATGACTTTGCGGTTGTCCTTTCTAGTGCCATTTCAATATAGAGATCGACATACCGCAACAGGAGCATTTTATGGAAAAGGATATCGCCCTCTTAATGGAAACGGAGCTTTTCAGGGATCTGACACCGGAAGAGATCTGCAATGTCCTGAAAATTGCCCGTCATGTCGAATTTGAGGCGGAAGATATTATTATGAGCGAAGGGGATTTTGGAGATACCCTTTATGTTATCCTTGAGGGAACTGTGGAAGTTGTTAAAAGCCTCACCATGATTGAATTTGACGATGATCAAGGAATCGAAAAAAACAAGGTCTTCACCCGGCTCAATGCCTCCCAGCATGCTGTTTTCGGAGAAATTGCTCTTCTGGAGGATATGAAAAGGACCGCGACGATTAAAGCAGTTACAGATTGTATTTTTTATGAGATCAAGAAGGATGATTTTTTACGACTGGCCGGGGAAGATTATAAACTGGGTTATCAGATCCTCCTCAACCTGGCCAGAATTGTTAGTGCCAGGCTGAGAAAAGCTGATGAGGATACGATTAAGTTAACGACCGCCCTGAGTATTATTCTCAAAGAATCCTGATAGGAATACGATAAGGACACTCTTCATGCCCGCCAGAATTCGAAAAATTAAAACATCCCCTTTGATTTCCACCTTACCCATGCTTGACAAGGAAAAGCTGCTGGAAAGTGTTTTTCGGATCAACGCCTATATGACCAATCAGCCCAATCTGGATGAAATCCTGAGCAAAATATTGGATGAAGTGGTCGATACTATTGGCTTTGACCGCGCTATCATCCGTCTTTTTGATGAGACAAAACGATATCTGATTACCAAAGTCGTAAAAAATTACAGTCCTGAAGAGGCCGATCGTGCCTTTGCTGTTACCCTTGATACGCACCGCCACGACTGTCTGGCGGTCAAAGTTGCCAAATCCGGACAATACTTGGCGATTGAGGATGCTGCCAACGATCCCAGAATTACAGAGACAGACCGCATGTTGACAAAAATCTCTTATCGGGGTTCCATTTTCTGTGCTCCCCTGAAGACAGGCGATGAGGTCATTGGCACCCTTGCTGCCTGGTGCCGTGAGGAAACGAAATTCTTCCCCGAACAGATTAGTCTTTTTCAAACCTTTGCCAGTCAGATCAGCATTATGATTCATAATGCCAGACTCTTTGAAGCCAATTCAGAAAAGATCAGACAATTGATAGTTCTTCAGGAAGCCGTTTCTGAAATGAACTCAAGCTATGTACTGGATAATCGCATTCTTGAGATTCTTTCCCAAGGTGCCCTCAAGATTGCGAAGGCTGAGTGTGTAACGGTCTATTTTTTGGACATGGAAAAGGATCGATGTTTCATCTATGACGGGAAAGAAGTTTTTATCGGCGATAAGGTTGCCTGTGACAATAAGATTGAGCAGAGCATTATCAAGCAGGCCATCGATATCAATACCAATATTATCAGAGAGACATCTTCTGATCATTCCGAATATTTACCGTTGTTTCCAGATTATCCATCAGAAATTGCCAT
>PMNM01000177.1:13110-18902 GCA_003161855.1 Syntrophaceae bacterium
ATTCTCGGTCAATCGAAAAAGATGACTGATATTTTCAGGGTGATCGAAAATGTAGCCGGACACAATACAAATATTCTGATTCAGGGCGAAAGTGGTACAGGTAAAGAATTAATTGCAAGGGCGATTCACAAACAGAGTAACCGGCAATCAAAACATTTTGTTGATGTTAACTGTGCCGCCATTCCCGGAACGCTTCTGGAAAGCGAACTTTTTGGCTATGAAGCAGGCGCCTTTACTGATGCCAGAAAAAGGAAAGTAGGTTTGCTGGAGTACGCCAGCGGCGGGACCATGCTGCTGGATGAAATCGGCGACATGAGCATCCAATTGCAGGCAAAATTTCTGAGAGTGTTAGAGGATGGTTATATCCGCAGACTGGGGGGGACGGAAAACATTCCGATCGATGTTCGGTTCATTTTTTCCACCAATAAAGATATCACCCAAATGGCTGCGGAAGGGTCGTTTCGTGAAGATCTCTTTTACCGGATCAGTGTTGTTCCGATATTGATTCCATCCCTGCGGGAAAGGCCCGATGATATTATTCTCCTGGCAAGATACTACGTTGATGAATTTAATAAGAAATTCATGAAGAGAGTGAAGGGATTCAGTGGAGAAGCCGAGCATATCCTGAAGAATTATAGTTGGCCCGGAAATGTTCGGGAGCTTAAGAATATTATTGAACGGGTCATGATCCTCAAACGTACCGGAACAACCATCACGCCGGATCTCTTTCCCGTGGAAATGAAATCATCAATAAATCATGGGCATGTCGGCATTCAGATGATCCCGTCCATTCCCCGCTTTTCTTCAGAAGGGGTGAATTATGAGGAAGCAACAGCGAAAATCATCAGGGATATCAAAAATCGCATTCTGAACAATGCCTTGGAGGTCAGTCGGGGTAACAAAACAAAAGCCGCAAAGATGCTTAATATTTCACGCTATAAATTTATTCGTGAGTTCAATAAAACCGCCAATCACTCTAAATAAGCTTTAATCGGCAGTCGGTGTGCGAAAATAGAACGCGCCGTGCCATAGACGCACACCTGTCCATTTTCCCCTGATATTGAATTCCCCCGTACTTACCTATCTGATCGTGCAAATATCGCACGATGCTTATTCATCTTTTTCTGAAAAAATCATCTCATCTATGGAAATCTATATCAACGATTAATTTATTATTCATATTTAAAATCAATNNCCGTTAAAGTAAGCCGGATAGAAATCGGATGGAGATAAGGGAAAAAGATAATTCAGCGCAGGATAGCGATCGGAAAGAGGAGATAAAGGAAGTAAAATCAGAGAAAATTAGCGAGTATGAGTTTTTTGTTTCCAAAGACGTACAGGACAGCGGCAAGATGTTAACCAAAGAAGAAGCGAAGGATTCTAAGAAAGGAGCGCTAAAACCAGATCAAAGTGCGAGTTTTTTTCTTTCCGAGTAATGCATGCGCTGTTGTTTGATAAATGTTTAGTTTTTTACGATCGGTGGGTGGTTTCAGTTCCCTCCTTTCCACCCACCGATCCCCCCCCCCTGAAGGCGACCTGAAAGGGGATATGAGAAAACAGCCCCTTCAGTTAATATAGTGTGGTGGATGGTTTCTTAGGGTCCCTCCTTTTCCATCCACCACTTTTTCTATACATTGAATCGGAAAAGAACGATATCGCCGTCCTTTATGACGTATTCCTTCCCTTCGGAACGAAGCAATCCCTTATCTTTAGCCTGACTCAAGCCGCCCAGGCGGACAAAATCATCATAGTGAAGGATTTCTGCGCGGATAAAGCCCCTTTCCATATCGCTGTGAATCCTGCCGGCAGCTTCCGGGGCCCTAGTGCCCTGGGGGATGGTCCAGGCGCGGAGTTCCGTGCCTGCCGTCGTATAAAAGGTGATTAATCCCAGCAATTCATAACCCTGCCGGATTAGCTGGTGAAGGCCCACTTCCCGCAACCCGAGATCTTCGAGAAAGGCCTGGCGTTCCTCTGGGGACAGCTGAACCATTTCCGCCTCCAGGTCCCCGCAGATGACGATCACCGGGGAGCCTTCCTGCCGGGCCAGTTTTTCGACCTGTCGGACATAATCGCTCTTTCCCTTCAGGACGGTTTCGCTGACGTTGGCCACGTAGAGAACTTTCTTCGACGTCAAAAGCCGCAATTCTTCAAAAACATCGGCGCCGTTTTCGTTCTTTATTTGCCTTGCCGCCATACCTCTGCCTAGCAAAGCATGGTAGTGACGGTACGAATCCAGAAGCTTGTACAGCGACTTATCCCCTGTTTTCAAAAGTTTTTCTGTTTTTTCGATTCTCTTCTCAAGGGTCTCCAGATCAGCGAGAATCAATTCCGTATTGATGATTTCCATATCCCGGGCCGGATCAATCGTGCCGGCCACGTGAACGATGTTGGGATCGTCAAAACACCGGACGATATGCAGAAGGGCGTCCACTTCCCGAATATGCCCGAGAAAACGGTTGCCCAGGCCTTCCCCCATGCTTGCCCCTTTGACAAGCCCGGCGATATCGAGAAATTCCATGGTCGTGTACGTTGTCTTGGGAGGTTTGATGACGGCCGCGATTTTTTCAAGCCGCGCATCCGGAACGGGGACAATCCCGACGTTGGGGTCGATCGTGCAGAAGGGGTAATTGGCCACCTCGGCGCCGGCGGCCGTCAGGGCGTTGAAAATCGTCGATTTGCCAATATTGGGAAGGCCGATGATGCCGCAACGAAAGCCCATAAAAAACCTCTTTCTCTCAGATGCGTCAATCAGGTTGCTTGGATTTTATTGCATAAAAAATCGTGATTAAAAAAACAGCAGCCGCAATTCTGCATCCACAGAGCGGACGTAAATATATTTTACGGATTTGTCAAGCTCATAAAAAAAGCGCCTCCCGTTAAGGAGGCGCTTTTGAAGGGGTATTTCCTGATTAATTCAGGAAAGTTTTAGCCTAACTTCTCGGCGGAAATCCTCATGCCATAGAAGGAACGATAGACGAAAATCAAGGCAATCACAAAGAACACGGCGGCCAGACCTATCTTCAGACCATGATTTGTCATCGTCACGGCGATTTCCGTAGCGAGGAGACCGAACAGGGTCGTGAATTTGATGATCGGGTTCATCGAAACCGAAGAGGTGTCCTTGTAGGGGTCGCCGACGGTGTCGCCNNTTCTGCTTCAGATCGACTTCGACGATCTTCTTGGCGTTATCCCAGCAACCGCCGGCATTGGCCATGAAGATAGCCTGGAAGAGACCGAAGAAGGCGATCCCGACGAGGTAGCCGATGAAGAAGTAGGGATCGACGAAGGCCAGGGACAGGGCCATGAAGAAGACGACGATGAAGATGTTGATCATCCCCTTCTGGGCGTAAACGGTACAAATCTTGACGACCTCCTTACTGTCTTCTATCGATGCTTCCGTCTTGTTGAGATCGATATTTTCTTTAATGTAAACGACGGCCCGGTAGGAGCCCGTTACAACGGCCTGGATCGAGGCGCCGGTGAACCAGTAGATCACGCAGCCGCCCATGAGGAGGCCGAGGATAACTTCCGGCTGGACGAGACTAAGTTTTGCTACAACATGACCGAACATTTTCTCCAGGAGGATAATAATCCCGAAGACCATGGTCGTGGCGCCGACGACGGCGGTGCCGATGAGGACCGGCTTGGCTGTGGCTTTAAAGGTGTTGCCTGCGCCGTCTGCTGATTCAAGACAGTGCTTGGCCGCCGCGAAATCCGGGTCGATGCCGTAATGTTTTTTCACTACTTCCTTGGCATCCGGCCGGGATTCGATCATGGACAGTTCATAAATGGACTGGGCATTATCCGATACGGGACCGAAGCTGTCNNGCGATGGTCACCGGGCCCATGCCGAGGAAACCGAAGGCGACGAGACCGAAGGCAAAGACCGGGGCTGCGAATTTGAAAGCTGTCGGCATGATTTCCATGACGGAAGGCGCCATCGACACGAGATAGGCGACAAACATGAGGAGCAGAATGGTCAGGCCTTCCCAGAAGGCGGAGAAGTTACCGGCGACCAATCCGGAGAGAATGTTNNGTAAATTCGGGAATCAAGGCGCCGGCGATGGTCCCGCAACTGATGATGGCCGAGAGGGCCACCCAGAGCGCCATGCCGCCTACGTGAGGCAGATCGGCGAGAAGAACATAGCTCGCGGCAAAGGTCACGATGATGGACACGATGGAGGTGATCCAGACTAAATTGGTCAGGGGGTGCTCAAAATTGAACTCCTTCTTGCCGGCGAACAGCGACTTGCTGACCGCGTCGTTCACAAAGTAGGAGGCCAGGGAGGTCAGGATCATGAGGATACGCATGGCGAATATCCAGACGATTAGCTTGCCACCCATGGCGGGATTGTCGGCCAGGGCCAGGGCCAGAAAAGCGATCAGGGCCACGCCCGTGACGCCGTAAGTCTCGAAACCGTCCGCTGTGGGGCCGACACTGTCACCGGCGTTGTCGCCCGTACAGTCGGCGATGACGCCGGGATTTTTCGGATCGTCTTCGGGAAGGTGGAAGATGATCTTCATGAGGTCGGAACCGATGTCAGCGATCTTGGTGAAGATACCACCGCAGATACGCAGGGCGCTGGCGCCGAGGGACTCGCCGATGGCGAAACCGATAAAGCTCGCGCCGGACAATTCTTTGGGGATGTAAGCCAGGATGAGAATCATGAAGAGGAGCTCGATGCTGACCAGAAGAAGGCCTACGCTCATGCCGGAGCGAAGACAGATGTTGACGATTTTCAGCGGTTCACCGCTGAGGGACGCAAAGGCGGCCCGTGAATTGGCGACGGTGTTGATCCGGATGCCGAACCAGGCGACGCCATAAGAACCAAGAATCCCCATGATCGAGCAGAAGAGAACGACGAGAACGTCGCTCATGGCCATATGGGACAGCACGCCGAAATAATAGACGATACAGATGGCAATCAGTACCCACAAACCGGCGAGAAATTTACCCTGCTGCAGAACATAAGTCTTACAGGTTTCCCAGATGGTGGCAGAGACATCGAGCATTGCTTGATGGGACGGCAACTGCTTCGTCTGGGCGTACTGCATCCATCCGAAAGCGATACCGACGGCGCAGACGGCGAGACCGAGATTCAGGATGAGAATCCCGTTCAGCGCCCCGCCCACGAAACTGACGGCCGTCAGATCGGGCAGTTTGATGTCCGCTTCACCGGCAAAAGCCATAGGGATCATCAAAAACAGCATGATAGCCATGACTGCTAAAAAAGAAAATACACTTCGTTTATCCTTACACATCATTAAACCTCCTCAAAATTATTTATGGTTTTCCCATGATACTTACACATAGTCGATTGAATCCCCGATGAGAACATCTCGGTGAATACTTCTGCCGCTTTCGCAATCACCGGCGGGAGCTGGCTAATTTCGTCCGGAAAAAAAGGTGAAAGAACATAGCTTTCAACCATTTCCTTGCGATCCGGTTTTCCAATGCCCAGTCTGACCCGGTTGAAATCAGAAACGCCCAGATGGTCGATAATCGATATCAACCCTTTGTGCCCTCCAGGACCGCCGCCCGCTTTCACCCGGATCGCTCCGAACGGCAAGTCCAAGTCATCATGAACGACGATGACATCTTCAATGTCGATTTTAAAGTAATCAAAGAACTTGCGGACCGAAACTCCGCTCAGGTTCATATAGGTTTGCGGCTTGGCGAGGATGAGCTTATGCTCGTTATAAACCGCATCCGTGACAATGGCTTTGGATTGCAATTTCAACCCGCGCGCATTCAAGCGGACGATCAGCCGGTCAATCAGCATGAAGCCAAA
>PMNM01000014.1 GCA_003161855.1 Syntrophaceae bacterium
CACGGGGTATGGCAATTCCGACAGCACGGTCAGCGACCGTTTGGTGGCGTATCTTACCCGACGGGCTCAGGGAGGTACCGGTTTGATCATTACCGAGGTATGTGCGGTCAATCCGCGCGGCAAGGGTTTCCCCAATGAGATCGGCGCCTGGAACGATGCGTTTATTCCAGGATTGGCGCGCATCCCGGAGGCCTTGCATCGCTATGGGGCCAAGGCCGCGCTGCAATTGCATCATGCCGGCCGCGAGACTTTTGAGGCTGCGACAGGCGCTATTCCCGAGGCGCCTTCGGCCATACCCAGTGTTATTCTGGGNNGGCAGTGATGAAAACCGCATGCGTTTCGTTTTGGAAATTATTGCAGCGACACGCAAGGTTGTGGGTAAGGATTTCCCGGTCTGGATTCGCGTATCGGCAGATGAACTGGTGCGTGGCGGATATGATTTGGCCTTCATGCAGAAATTCGCGCCCAAGATGGTGGCCGCCGGGGTTGATGCCATCCACTGTTCGGTGGGGGTTTATTCCACGCCCGGCAATCTGGCCATTGCCTCCATGGATACCGATCCCGGGTTCAATCTGTTTCGTGCCCGCGCCCTGAAATCCGTAGTGAATGTGCCAGTAATCGGTGTGGGTCGTATCAATAACCCCGATCTGGCTGATCAGGCCATTGCCCGCGGTGATGCTGATTTAATCAGTTTCGGACGTCAACATCTGACCGATCCGGACTTCATCAACAAGGCCCGCAATGGCGCTCTCGAAGATATACGCTGGTGCACGGCCTGCAACCAGGGTTGCATTGAACGCTTGAGTTTTGAGATGAAGTCCGCCACCTGTAGTTTCAATCCCGAGTGCGGCCGCGAATATAAGGGGCAAGCCCCCAAGGCCGATCCTCCCAGGCGCTTGTATGTCATCGGTGCCGGACCGGCCGGAATGTCTGCCGCTATGGCGGCGGCAGCGCGGGGGCATAAGGTGGAAATATTCGAGAAAGAGGAAAAACCCGGAGGGCAGCTGTTATCAGCCAGCCGGCCGCCGCACAAAGCGGTCTTCATGGATTGGGTCACATGGTCGTTNNGATGCCGTGATTTTGGCCTGCGGATCCTATCCGGTCACAGTTCCGATCCCCGGTCTTGACTCCAAAATAGTGGCTGATGCCCGTGACGTGCTTACGGGCAAGGTCGAGCTTGTGGGCCCGGTTGTGATTCTGGGCGCCGGTTATGTGGGTATGGAAACCGCGGACTATCTACTGGCCAAAGGTATTGCGGTTACGGTTCTGGAGATGCAGCAATTCCCGCCGGTTGGTAAACTGACCGCGCATGGATACTGGCTGCACAAGCGCATCAAGGATGCCGGCGGCAGGCTGATTTTCGGCGCCCAGGTATTGGATATTGAGGCCGGAGATGTGCGCTATCGCCAGGAAGATACAGAACGCGTGGAGCGCGCGGCCCTGATCGTGACTGCAATGGGTGCCAAGTCGGATAATTCCCTGGAGGATGTGCTCAAGGATCTGGCCATTCCCTATCGAACAGTCGGTGACGCCAAAAGCCCTCGCCGCATTCTAGAGGCCATCCACGAAGGTCACAGGGCCGGGGAAGAACTCTAGAATTAATACCAAGCCCTGCAGAATATTAGTTTACGTTTTGTGTAAATATTCCTTGACTTATAGACGACCGGTCTATTATAGTATCCGGCAAGTCAAAAACAAAGGGGAAAAATCATGGATATTTACGAACGATTAAGAAAAATTTTGGATTCACATCCGACAACGGCGCCGAAAGCAAAGTCAATCGATGAAATACTGCGCATACTTTTCACGCCAGAGGAAGCGGCTCTTGCTGTCAATATGAGCTATAAAACAAAAAGCGTATCCAGCATAGCGAAAGCGGCCGGACTTTCGGAAAGCAAAGTAACGCAAAATCTGGAATCAATGGCAAACAAAGGAATTATTCAATCCCGAAAAAAAGAGGGAGAGAAATTCTATGGTTTACTTCCGCTGATTCCCGGTGTTTTTGAATTTCCCTTCATGAAGGGCGGCGGAACACCCATGCACGAACGCTTAGGCCAGCTCTGGGAAGAATATCATCATGAAGCGCTCGGTGGTTCGTTTGCCGGCAATCCGACACCGCTGATGAGAGTAGTCGCTGTGGAAAAATCGATTACAGCACAAGACCGTGTACATCCCTATGAAGAGGTAAAAAATTTCATCAACGACGCAAATTACATCGCGCTGGCCAAATGCGCCTGCAGAGTCAGCGTGGCCAAATGTGACAAACCTAAGGAAGTATGTCTCATCTTTGGTGAAACGGCGGAGTTTCTTGTGGAGAGGGGTTTTGCCCGTCAGATCAACAAAGAAGAAGGAATGAAGGTGCTCGATCTGGCAGAGGAGGCGGGGNNTCACGCTTTTGAACCCAGCCGTTTTGAAGCACACGTTACGAGTGATGAATGCACTGGCTGTGCTATTTGTATTGATGAGCGCTGCCCGATGAAGGCTATTGAAATCAAGGATGATGTTGCCGTCGTCAATGTGGAAGAGTGTATCGGCTGCGGCCTGTGTGTGACCGGATGTCCGATTGGAGCTATTGAGTTGGTGAAGAGGAAACAGATTCCCTCTATTCCGGCAACGATCCAGGAAATGGGGGCTAAAGTTCTTCAGGAAAAAGGAAGGCTTGACGCTTTTCTGAAAATTATGCAAAGTTAATGAGACTCAAACTTTAAAAGCCAATAACCTAAAGGTCACTATAGGCGCATTAAAGTTTGTAAGTCGAATTAATGAAACTCAAATATTACA
>PMNM01000181.1 GCA_003161855.1 Syntrophaceae bacterium
CGTCATGTTGCAAAAATGCTTGCGGCTGCGGGCCATTCTTTAGCAGGCTTTGATGTCGATTCCAAGGGTATAACATCTCTTGTGAAGGAGCTGAAGGAAATCGGTGGTGATCATCTGCTGGAAGTGATCGATATTACCGACCGTCCGGCGATCAGAAAATTCAGTGACCAGGCACTGGCTCATTATGGGCATGTCGACACGGTGCTTTCTAATGTAGGGATCGGGTTCTTCAGCCCGTTTGAGGAAGTAAATCTCGAGAAAGCGCTCAAGTGTCTCGAAATCAATGTCATAGGGGCGGCCGCGATTTTTCAGGCTTTTATTCCATCGATGCGGAAACGGCGATCAGGCAAGCTCATCGCCATGTCGTCGCTGGTAGGGCGCATTCCTTTCCCATTTGAATCGATATATTCCGCGAGTAAATTTGCCATTACGGGTATGGTGCTCTCGCTCAAGTACGAGGTGGCTCCTTTCGGTATACAAGTGGCCCTGGTCGAGCCAGCGCAGGTTTCCACGACTTTTGCGGCTAAAATCCACGTACTGCCGCCCGAAAATTCTGTCTATCGGGATCGGGCCCGACGGTTTATCGAACGTGACGACGAACTAATCAAAACAGCGCCGACGCCGCCCTATGCAGCGAAAAAGATCATGAAGGTGATTGAAACGAAAAAGCCGCCATTGTTCAACCAGATTGATTTCATGAGCAGTTTCTTTCTATGGCTTAATCAGATCCTTCCGCGATGGATAAGGGACGCGATACTGGTCAACCACATGCATATAAAAGTATGATGTATTAGGAGGTATTCCATGAGCACACAGCAAGCACTTCGTCAACCCCCTGCGCGGTCCCGCATAGACGCGCTTCATTGGAAGATCATCGAGGCACCCCAAGAAGTCTGCGTAGAGCGCGCCCGGTATCTCACTGAAGCGATGAGACTCCACTGGGACAAGCCTCCGCTTGTGCGGATGAGTCTCGCCTTCGAGCATATCCTGAACAGTATCAGCGTAATTATACGCGATGACGAGATCATCGTAGGGTGTCGCACAGCCAAGCTCAAGGGGGCTCCCCTGTTTCCGGAAAACAAGTCGTTGTGGATTGAGGGAGACCTTGAAAATTTCGATACACGTGGTCTGCAAAGGGCAATGATTACGCGAGAAGAAAAGGATGAACTTGCCACGAAAATTCTTCCCTTCTGGAAAGGGAAGACAGTGGAAGAGCGCATGCAAGAGCTTATGCCGGAAGATGTAAAAACCGACATGGATAAGTACATTTTCACCATGATGCTCGAGATCACTTACGGGATCGGCCATTTTACCATGAACCACCCGCGGGTGCTTGCCCGCGGGCTTCGTGGCGTCATTGACGATGCCCAGCAAAAGCTGGCGGGTCTCTCCCCGGAAGAGAAGAAAGGTGAAAAAGGCCTCTTTTACGAGGCTGTGATACGCAACTGCCGAGCCGTCATCTCATTTGCGCGACGCTACAGCGAGCTCGCGTTTACAATGGCCGCGACAGAGCGCGATCGTGAGCGGGCGGCAGAGCTCAGGGAAATTGCCCGTGTATGTAACCGCGTTCCCGAATACCCGGCCGAAACACTCCATGAAGCGGTCCAGAGCGTTTATTTTATACACTTGGTCGCGCAAATTGAATCGGGTGGAAACTCCATATCGCTGGGCCGAATCGACCAGATATTATTTCCGTACTATTGCAAGGATGTTCAAGCGAAACGGATATCTCCGGAGAAGTCCCGGGAACTCGTAGCCATGCTTTTTATCAAGACGAACGAGATCTGGAATGTCCTGGAGGAGGCTTTCATCCCAGGCGGAGAAGGCACCGAGGGCAAGACTACGCAGAACGTTACTGTGGGCGGTGTGGGACGAGACGGACTGGACGCAACCAACGACATGAGCTATATCGCTCTGGACGCTTACGCCGATGTGAGGACTGTGCAGCCCAATTTCGGCGTCCGGATTTCTCCTGATTGTCCCAAGGAGCTAATGCGCAAGGCGGTCGATTATGACCGCGACGGAGTGCTGATGCATTTTTTCAATGATAACTCAATCATTCGATCCCTTGTGCGGGCGGGTCATACGATTGAAGATGCACGGGATTATGGCGTAGTGGGCTGCCTGGAACCGAATGCACAGGGGAAGACTTTCGGGTCCACCTTCGCGGTGCAGTTCAGCGGCATCAAATGTGTCGAGCTGGCACTGCTCAACGGGATAGATAATATTTTTGGTTACCCGAGCGGCATTGAATCGGGAGACCCTGTGGGATTTAAAAATTTCGACGACCTCTGGAACGCCTACGATAAGCAAACGCGCCATTTTATCAACCAGATGGTCCGGGGGATGGATGTACTGGACCGCGTGATCGCTGATACCGTCCCCTCTCCNNGGCTGTCTGGATCGGGGCTTGGACCTAACCAGGGGAGGTGCAATCTACAATTCCACCGGAGTGCAGTTCATGGGGTTTGCCAACGTGGTGGACAGCCTGTATGCGGTAAAAAAAACAGTTTTCGAAGATAAGCGGTTTACCATGGCCGATCTGACCGAATGGCTGTCGCAAGACTGGCAGGATGCCGAGGACAAGCGCGCCTATTTCCTGAACCGAGTTCCGAAATATGGGAACGACAATGACGATATCGATGCGATGGCCTCGAGGGTGATTGATCACTATTGTGATGTTCTATCAAAATACCACAACTTCCGGGGAGGCGCATTCTGGCCGGGTATATTCTCCGTTGGTTTCCATATAACTA
>PMNM01000031.1 GCA_003161855.1 Syntrophaceae bacterium
CGGGGGTGGATTTTTCTTCAAGTCTTCACAACGCCGGATATCCAGGCAGGAGGGGGGATCATCCGGTCTGATCTCCAGAACTTGATGGCAAGAGGCAATCGCTTCATCCCAGTGAGCCTGCTTGTATTTTTCCAGGGCTTCGTTAAAACGACGGATCAGCTCTGCGTACTCTTCAGTATCCGTAGTATCCTTCTTTTCCCCCAGAAGCTCATAAATCTTAACGGGCAGCTTCTTACCCTTGACTCTTACGGAATCCAGTTCCCGGCAAAGGAGAACATCCTGGACGGCTTCATAGGTATATTCACTAATGATAATATTCGTTCCATATTCTTTGTTGATGCTCTCCAGGCGGGATCCCAGATTTACGCTGTCACCCATAACGGTATAATCAAATCGCATCTGAGAGCCCATGTTTCCTACGACCATATCGCCGCTGCTGATGCCGATGCCGATATCAAGAACCGGCTGGCCCTCTTCCGCCCACTTTTTCTGCAGTTTTTTCAGTTCTTTCATCATGTCCAGAGCGGTACGGCAGGCCCGGAGGGCGTGATCAGGCTGATCCAGAGGGGCGCCGTAGACGGCCATGATCGCGTCACCCATGTATTTGTCGAGAAGCCCGTCATATTTGAAGACAATATCCGTCATGGCCGTCAGATACTCATTGAGCAGATGAACCAGTTGTTCCGGTGTCATGGTTTCCGAGAAGCTTGTGAATCCCCGGATATCCGAGAAGAGCACCGTCAGGTTCTTTTTGTCCCCGCCCAGCTTGAGTTTGGAAGGATCTTTCAGCATCTCATTGATGACGGAGGACGTCAGATAATACTGGAAGGCCCCGCGGATCTTTTTCTTTTCCTTTTCTTCGGTCATGTAACGATAGACGGTGATTCCCAGATAGATGGTCATCATCGTCAGAGTGGGATAGATCAGATTAAGCCAGATTTTAAAGTGAGCAAAGATATAGCCGTTCATTAAAATGAAAAGGCCGAGCAGGATGAGGATCAGCAGAATGCCCTGGGCCGCTTTTGCGCGGGGAACGGTGATGCCGACAAGCAAACCCAGCAGGATAATGGCGCATACATCGATAAACTTTGTCCAACCCGAATGGACGAGAAAATTCTGGTGTAGGATATTGTCGATTACCGTGGCATGGATTTCCACCCCCGGATAAACGGCACTGAAGGGTGTAACCCGCAGATCGTAAATCCCGACAGCGGTGGCGCCGACAAGGACCATTTTGTTTTTAAACAGATTGGGGGATAAACGTTTGTGAATCACATCGGTGATGGAATAATGCGGAAAGGTTTTTGCCGGCCCGAGATAGTTGATCAAAAGCCTGCCTGCTTCGTCTGTGGGGATTTGATACTTGTCCAGGATGACGGATGCAACACCGGATTCTGCTATTTTCAGGGTCAATGTCGGCCAATCCAGATATTGTGTCAGCATGGATATGGGAAGGGACGAATAGTAATTGTCCTGAAACCGGATGACCAGCGGTGCCCACCGGATGACCCCGTCACTGTCGGGAAACGCATTGAAATAGCCGCAGTTTTCTGCCGCTTTGGACAGTGGCTTGAGATTTGCCACGGCGGAATAGGCTTTGATGAAGGCATCTTCATCTGTTGTTTTAGAAGATTGAATCATCTGGTATTTGGAGCCGGCGACCAGGGCAGCATCTGCCGCGATCTCTTTTTTAGTCAAATGAGCGACATCTCTGCTGGAGGTATGAAAAAAATAACCCAGCGTCACATTTTTTGCCCGCCCGACGGACCTTGCCAGGGCGGCGTCTGTATCGGCTGTCCTTCGCCTGTTTTCGAGCAGCACCCCGATCCTTTTATCCGGAACCTTCATTTTTTGAACATCTTTTGACAGCTCGCTGATGGCTTTCAGGCTTGAATTTTCATCGGGTTCTGAAAAGATGATGTCAAATCCAACCACTTTGGCACCGTAGGCTTTGAGCTGATCGACCAGTTTTGCCATGACCGTCCTGGGCCAGGGCCACCGCCCCAGCTCACTGAGACTTTTTTCATCGATGGTCACGATGATCGTCTCGCCGCCGGATGCTATTTTGCCCCGTGAGACCATCCTCAAATCCAGGGCTTTCAATTCCATGAAGCGGAGAAATGTGAAATCCATAAAGAACAGGATCAGGGCGAGAAAAATAATGAAAAGGGTGATTTTCAGAGGTGATAGGGTGATTAACTTTTTCAGCCGCTCTTTCATAGTCATCCCTCCTGATTTGACAGCCGCTAAATCATACCAAACGAATTTTTATTGTCAAGGTAAAGCTCGCTCGGGTCGGGGTATGGGGGACATCGTGAAGCGGGATGGTGAGAGTCAGATTGCATTCAAAGACAGGGTCTTCAGCGCCGTTTCAGATTTCTTCTTTTACAGAGATAAATACTTTATAAAGCACGGTGATGATCAGAAACCCCAGGGCCCAGACACCGATCGTGATGGCCACTTCCGGCCCGGTAGGGGTATATTCGGTGATCTTCCCCAGGGGTGAAGGGACAAAGCCCGTCACCACGAGGCCGAGGCCCTTCTCAATCCAGAGGGAAACGAACACGGCCGCACAGGCGCAGGCCAGTGTAAGTTCGCGTTTCCCTGTGGGGGGATAGATCAGCACCACAAATGCCGCAAAGGCTAGGATCACCGATGTCCACATCCACGCCACCAGTTTATGGTGACCCTCCAGGCCGGCAAAAAGATAGCGGAAGTGCTGCGCATGTTCGGGTATCTGGCCGTAGAAGACGGTGAAGATCTCCACCAGCACAAAAAAGATGCTCGCTGCCAGGGCATAGGCCACAATCTTGGCCAGGGTCTGAATAGCCTCTTTTCCTGTATCGAACCCTCCGAACCGCTTCAGGATCAGGCTGAACAGGATCAACAGCGCCGGACCGGAGGCAAAGGCGGAGGCCAGGAAGCGCGGCGCCATGATNNTGGATGCTGATGGCCCAGGGAATGGAGAGGTAGATCAGGGGTTTCACCCAGAGCGGCGGCGGGATGCCTTTCTTTTCACAGGACAGAACCGTCCAGCTGATGACAATGTTCAGCAGGAGATAACCACTGAGAACAACCATATCCCAGAAGAGTACAGAAGTCGGTGAAGGATAGAGAAGAACATTCATCACCCGTGAGGGCTGGCCCAGATCGATGAAAATAAAGGCGATGCACATGATCACGGCGGAGACCGCCAGAAATTCCCCCAGGATGGTCATCTTGCCGAAAGCCTTGTAGTCATGCAGGTAGTAGGGCAGCACCAGCATCACCGCCGAGGCCGCAATCCCGACGAAAAAGGTGAACTGAGCGATATAGAGCCCCCAGGAGACATCCCGGCTCATGCCGGTGATGCCCAGGCCGTAATCCAACTGGCGGAGGTAGAAAAATACTCCCATCCCGAAAAGGATCAGCAGAATGGCCATCCAGATCCCGTATCGGCGGCTTCCTGTCAAAGCTTTTTCCAGCATGGCATCCTCACAGAATATAATAGACCTGCGGTTTTGTCCCCAGCTCCGCCCTTCGGCGTATCGAGAATTTCCTGTCGAGAAGCTGCCGGACAACTGATCGCGGGTTCTCCACGTCCCCAAAGACCAGGGCCTTTTCCGGACAGGCCATGACGCAGGCCGGGAGCATCCCCCGGGACAGACGCTCCTCGCAGAAATTGCATTTTTCTACCACGCCCTTGGTCCGTGTCGGAAAATTCGGGTTTATCTTTCGGATAAGCGGCCGGGGATCCCGGTAGTTCATACTTCTTGCTCCATAAGGACAGGCGGCCATGCAGAACCGGCAGCCGATACAGCGGTGATAATCCATCATCACAATCCCATCCGTCCTTTTGGGCNNAACATCCGTCCTTTTGAAGGTGGCCTTTGTGGGGCAGACCCGCACGCAGGGCGGATTCGCGCAGTGGTTGCAGAGAACGAGCAGGGGGCGTTTCTTGATGACTTCTTGAATGTAGGGATGGTCCTCGTCAGGAAAGACATTCTCAAAACGTTCCGGCCAGATCCATTTGATCTCGTCTTTGGGATTGCCGAAATCGGGGACATTGTGCGTGAGATGGCAGGCATCGATGCAGTCCCTGCAGCCATCCGGGCATTTCCTCACATCGACCGCCATCCCCCAACGCTTCGCCGTCAGGGCCGGGGCGATAACCGGCGCCACCGGCGAAATATTTTGAGCTGAAGGTGTTCCGGTTTTTGCAGAGATGATCCTGACCAGGGGCGGACAGGCCACGCCGATGGTCGAAAGACCGGCTATAATCAGGAATTCCCTTCGCGTGGGTGCCATCACCGGACCTCCTCGGGGATGATGTGACAGTTCCAGCAGGCGGGCTTGGACCCGGCATAATCATGGCACCGGTCGCAGAACTGCCCCTTGTTGCTGTGGCATTCCAGGCAGGCCCCGGTCAGGCTTGCATTATAGACCTTCCCGTCTGTAGCCCTGTAGGAACGGTTCCCCTCCCGGACGACGCTGTCACGCCNNTTTGAGCGCATGAAGGGGGTGGCCTCCACACATCGCTTATCCTGCAACTGCTGGATCACAGGCGTGTCCAGCTTAAGATCCGGCGGGGAAACCGCCTTTCCCCTGCCGTACCAGAACGGGATAGTGGCCGCGATCAAAAAGACCACGATCCCGGCGATGATCTTTTCCCGGTCATAGAGTTTCATCGACTGTCTTTCCTTCCAGCGATTGACCGCGTAGGTCCGTCGTCCTGTCCTTTTCCCCGGTCATGACGAGGGCGTTGGCCAGCAGTTCGTGGACACCCGACACGGTCACGCCGGGCACCCAGTATTCCATCAGAGGGGGCAGGGTCGCCCGGTCGATGGCGCAGATGCAGGCCAGACGGTTCACCCCGTGTTTTTCCTTCACCTGCCTGACAGCCATGGCCCGAGGCATTCCCCCGCGCATCCGCATCTCCATGTTTTCGTCGTTTCCCAGACCCGCCCCGCTGCCGCAGCAGAGGGTCTTTTCCCGGATGGTGTCCTCGGCCATCTCGTGAAAATGGTTGCAGGCATGGCGGATGATATACCGGGGCTCTTCGAAGAGCCCCATCCCCCGGGCGGGGTTGCAGGAATCGTGGAACGTAACCCTGAGCGCGTCGTTCCTGGCCGGGTTGAGCTTTAGTTTTCCCTTTCGGATTAGATCAGCGCTAAATTCGGCGATATGGACCATCTTTGTGGAGCGGGCGTTTTCAAATCGCGTCCCGGTGATCGGGGAAACCGGCTCTGCGAGGAAATCGGCCGGGCCGTTCATGGTGTCCATATACTGGTGGAGGAGCCGCCACATGTGCCCGCACTCGCCTCCGAGGATCCATTTGACTCCCAGGCGCTTCGCCTCCGCATAGATCTTGGCGTTGAGGCGCTTGGCCATCTCGTGGGAGGTAAACAGGCCGAAGTTTCCCCCCTCGGAGGCATAGGTGCTGAAGGTGTAGTTCAGGCCGATCTCGTGGAAGAGCATGAGGTAACCCATGCAGGTATAGGTCCCCGGGTCGGCGAAATAGTCGCCGGAAGGCGCGACAAAGAGGATCTCCGCGCCCTTCTTGTTGAGGGGAACCTCCACACGTACGCCGGTGCGGTCCTCGATGTCGTCCGCGATGAATTCGAGCATGTCCTTGATGCCGCCGGGCTGGATACCGAGGTGATTTCCCGTCCGGAAGCAGTTCGCCGCCGGCTCGATGACCCAGTTGATGTTGCAGCCGACGAGGTTGAGCAGTTCCCGGCCCATCATGGTGATCTCCGCCTGGTCGATGCCATAGGGACAGAACACGGAGCACCGGCGGCATTCCGTGCACTGATAGAAGTAGTAAAACCATTCTTTGAGGACATCTACGGTCAGATCCCGCGCGCCGGCAAGCCTGCCGAAGCGCTTTCCCGATTCAGTGAAATAGCGGCGATAGACCGACCGCAACAGTTCCGCCCGAAGGACGGGCATATTCTTGGGATCGCCTGATCCGATGTAAAAATGGCACTTGTCGGCGCAGGCGCCGCACCGCACGCAGATGTCCATGAAGAGCTTGAAGGAACGGTATTTCTCCAGCCGTTCCCGCATACCCTCCAGGATGATCTGCTGCCAGTTCTCCGGCAGTTTCCAGTCCTCGTCGGAGGGCTGCCAGGCCCTCGGGTTTGGCATGTCCAGTGCGGTCAGGTTCTTGGCGGCGCCGCTGTAACTCCAGGTTCCGGGACGGAAAACGGTGGGGGTGTCCATCCAGGACGTCTCCGGGGGTTCGTAGCGGATCGCGATCAGTTTGTCAGGCGTGGGTATCTTCACAAAGGACATGCCTACTCCTTCTCCATCGGCAGTCCGGCTGCCTTCATCTTGTCCCGAAATTCATCTTCATATTCCTCGTAGGTATGGACCTTCACGGGAGCGTTCCAGGGATTGAGATGCCTGTTCCTGCGATTGTCGTTGGCGAGGTTCCGCGTCGGGCTGAGAAAGACCCCTCCTGCGTGCATCAGCTTGCTCATGGGAAACCAGGCGATGAGGACGAAAACGAAACACAGATGGATGTAAAAAACTTTGCCGATCCCCCCGGGAACGACGGGCGAAAAGGTGACCCATCCCAGGGCCAGATTCTTAACCTGCAGGAGGTCGGTGGGGAAGAAGTGCCTCATGAGGAGGCCCGTGCCCACCGCGCCCAGGATCAGCAGCAGGGAAAAGTAATCGGTGAAAAGGGAGATGTAACGCAGTTGCGGAACGACTACCCGGCGGAGGAACAGAAACGACAGTCCCGTGAGTATGGCGATATCGCTCAGATACAGGGTCGGGATGCCGATCTCAAAGAACCCGTCCACTGCGGAGATGCCGCTGATCCAGGGGGCGATCGGCTCGATGAAAAAACGTAGGTGCCGGAGTACGATGATCAATAGCGACCAGTGAAAGAGAAGCCCGAAAAACCAGAGCCACTTGGCGCTACCGTAGACGGGCCGCTGATCATACAGGTCCGCTCGGGTGTTCCTGAAGAGCGAACGGAACAGAAGAACCTCCAGGACCATCCTTCCGATCACGCCCGGTAGCCCGGAGGGGCTTTCCAGAGGGTTGGTCTTGATCCAGGGGAGGGATTTCTCCTGACCGCAGGTGGTGGGGATCCGGAAGGGAACGGGAGCACCGGCCCATTTTGCGACGCGGTAAACAAAGCCGGCAAGAAACAGGGCAAAGGCCGCGTAGGGAACGATGACCGTCAGGAGATAAGCCAGGCCCGCACTAAAGGCTACCCCCAGGGCCAGCAAGGTCAGTACCAGGATTGCGATGAGCGAGATAAAAAGGTTCATAATGGATGTTGCGCCTTCAATTTTTGAGAGATGCTCCTCGCCCAGGGGCGGGACTTCCCGGTAAAAAAGAAATGCCGACAGGGCACAACGGATCTCCACCGACAAGGCTGGACCTGGATGCGCTTCCGGTCACTTTACGGGTTTTTCTCAAAGACCAGCGCCTTTCCGAGCACATCGTGGAGGCCCGCAAGCTCCATGTCCAGCTTGTGGAACTGGATGAGTTCGCGGAGTTGTTTCTTGCAGTTGGCGCAGGGCGCCACCACGATCTTTGCCTTCGTTGCGCGGAGCTGCTCCACTTTTTTGAGCCCCCCGACCTCCATCCGCCAGGTGTGGAGATCCTCGGCGATTACGAGCCCCCCTCCTCCGCCGCAGCAGTAGTTCATTCCCCGGGTTGGCGTCATTTCGATGTAATTCATGACAGCTGCCCTCAGGAGTTCCCGGGGTTCCTCATAAAGTCCCGCCCCTCGCCCCAAATTGCAGGGATCGTGATACGTGACGAGATCGGGATTCTTTGCTGGATCAAGTCTGAGCCGCCCTTCCTTCAGGAAACGGTGGCTGACCTCCAGAATACTTTTGATCTTGATGTCCTGATATTCGGACCGCCCGTAGACCTTCTGGAACAGGAGCCCGGCCTTGGTCGCGTGACCGCACTCCCCGATGACAAGGGTCTTGCACTTCAGCCGGCGAGCCTCGGCCAGGAGGCGGTTGAGGATCTTTTCCAGCTTTTCGTCACTGTAGAAGAGACCGTAATTGATCGCGTCGAAGTTTTCCGTACCGATGGTCCAGCTGGCTTTCGCGGCGTGGAAGGTCTTGGCGATCCCGATCAGGGTGTCTGCCTCCATGATATAGTCGCTGACCGGGGCGGCGAACAGGAACTCGGCCCCTTCCACATCGCGGGGGATCGGGATAGGTACACCTGCCTCGTCCTGCAGTTCCTCCTCCAGGAAATCGAGGGTGTCGATGAAGGCCGCCTTGGGGATGGCGGAGGTGTTGCCCCCGTCCAAGAGCTGAGTCTTGACGCTGCCGGTCATGTTTTTTGGGGCGAAGCCGAGATCGCCCAGGATGACCCGTCCGATGCGCGTGATCAGCGCGTTGTCGACAGCCAGAGGACAGTTGACGGCGCAGCGTCGGCACATGGTGCACCGGTAAAAACCGTCCACCATGGCGTCGATGTCCTCCTCCGTTACCTCTTTCGCCCCCACGAGCCGGCCGAACAGCTTTCCCGAGGGGGTGAAATGCTTCCGGTAGACCCGTCGGAGCAGATTGGATCGCCAGGCCGGAAGGTCCCTGACATCCCCGGTGGCCTGGTAGACCTGGCACTGCTCGGCGCAGTTGTTGCACTTGGCGCAGGTGTTCAGGTACATTTCGAGAGGCAGATCATAGATGCCCGCCTTGAGAATACCCTCCAGGGTTTTCAGCAGCCGGGCAACCCGCTCTTCTCTGGGGAGAGGTGCTTCGCTCCGAAAAGCATATTTCGGGTCCGCGCCCCGGGTCTCATCTTTTATTTCCGACATATCGGCTCCGCTCAGTGTTTCTGCCAGTTGATCATGTGATAGGTGAAATACTTGGACACGTAATGGACCATTTTGCTCCAGGGCAGGTAGATCAGGAAAAGCCCGCCCAGAAAAACAGCCAGGAGTTGATCCCCCGTGAGTTGCACTCCATCAGGCCGGAATGTCAGAAGACCTATAATATATGCGCGGGGGGAGAAGAGGCCGTGGGGTGCTGAGGCAATCAACGATGCCGCAGCGACAACGGCCAGGAAGGCGAGATTGAAGTACTCCTCGAAGGTCGACAAGGCCCTGAGATTCCTGTCGTTCATCCGCAACCAAATGATATAGATCAGGGAGATCAGGAGGAGCCAGAGAGAAGCCCTCACCGGGAATGCCGGCGACCAGTGAGCCAGGTAAAGGATGAGAAAGAGGACGAATCCCCCCATGGCCATATGGAGGGAAAATGTTCCGATCCAGAGACGGCGGTTGAACCGGTAGAGGGTTTCAAAGGTGAAGATCTCCTTGATCATATATCTCAACTGGCCCGCGATTCCTTCCGGTACAGGGTAGAGGGTCCATTTCACATGGGCCGGCAGGGATAACCAGCGTACAAATCGCCATCCCGTCCCTAGCAGGAAAAGCCCGATGGTGATATAGGGAAAAACACCGGCAATAAATTCTGATCCTGTCATCACGTTCTCCCGGAATATCCGCTCTTTCTTCGGCGACACCCTGATTCCCCAAGGCATAGGGTGAGTCCGGGGCGAACCCGAAGTCAAGCCGATCAGAGTTATAAATCAGACGCATCCCGTCGGTTTCGACAGTCCGGCCAGCTTGCAGGCCCCCTTAGCGGGTCCTGTCGGAAAGAGCTCGTAGAGCTTCTTGAGATCCATTCCATTGTCCTTGCAGACTTTGCGGATCATGGGTGCGATACCGAACTGCTGGAAATAATTTCGCAGATAGTGAATGAGCTTCCAGTGCTCTTCCGTCAACTGGCCCTCGATGCCTTCCGTGTTCGCATAGGCTTGGGCGAACTCCTCGTTCCATTTGTCCAGCTCCTGAAGAAACCCGTCTTCATCCACATCGTACGTTTTCCCTGCTAATTCAATTTGGGGCATACTTGAAACCTCCTATGGTGATCTATTTCAAAGTCCATCTTATGAACATTCTTCCTGATGCCCGGGCGGCAGATGCATGACCGATGGGGCACCCTCCTGCCTTCCGGCATGATACCGTCTTGCACTGTCTACGAGGCCTTCTGCCCATTGCGGTGTTCCTAAGGCATGAAGATGGGTGAAAGTGGCCAACACATTTTTTCGGCAGAGTCCGTCTCTTTTGCCGTCCATGCCGATCCCCCGTTTAACCCGGAAGGCCAGATGTCCCTCACCCTCCCTCCATGAAAGGATCCGGGAGTAATGAAACTCGTGGCCCTTAAGTCCTGTACCGACGGGGAAAAAGGGATTTTCCCGCTCAACGTTCAGAAGCGTGTAACCGTGTCCCTGGGGGCGCTTTTCCATCCCGAAAGCGATGGGTAAAAAGCCGACCATGGGGTAATGCTTATCGCCGACAGTCAGGGATTCCCCCAAATACATGGCCCCCCCGCATTCGGCATAGATCGGCAGGCCATGTTCTGCCGCATCCCGGAGGGACCGGCGAAAAGCCCCATTGTCGGCAAGAAGCCCGGCCTGCGTCTCCGGGAAGCCGCCCCCGATGTAAAGAGCGTCGACAGGGGGCAGTTTTTTTTCGGTCATGGCACTGATTTCAAGGACCCTGGCACCGCTGTCAACGAGAGCTTCGATGTTTTCAGGGTAATAGAACTGAAAGGCCCCGTCCCGAATCACGCCGATGGTCACCTGCTCGCGTCCGGTCTTATCCCCAGGTTGGAGGACAGAAAACGCATGATCCTCCCAGACGGGGGCACTTTCGGCGATCCCTGTCAGACTTCCCAGATCCAGGTAATCCCCGGCGATGTCTGCCGCCTTGCCCAGAGCCTGCCGGATCCGGTCGTGTTCCTGCGGCGGAATCAAACCCAAGTGCCTCTCGGAGAAGAGGATATCCGCCATCCTCGGTACGGCTCCAAGTACAGGGATCCCGCAGTGATCCTCTATGGATCTTCGTACGATGGCTTCATGGCGGCTTCCGCCGATCCGGTTGAGGATCACCCCCCGGATATCCACCGACCGATCAAAGCCCCGGCACCCGAGAACCATGGCGGCTGTCGTCCGGGTCACCTTGTCACAGTCGATCACCAGGATCACCGGGGAATGAAGGAGTTTGGCCAACTCAGCCGTGCTGTGCTCACCTTCCGGATTCATTCCATCGTAAAGTCCCCGGTTTCCCTCAATCAGCGAGAGGGAGTCCCCGGGGGCGTGACGTGAAAAGGAACGGATGACCTGCTCCCGTCCCATCATGAATGTGTCCAGGTTGTAGCAAGGGTGAGACGCCGCCAGGGCAAGCCAGGCGGCATCGATATAGTCCGGTCCCTTCTTGAAGGGAACCACAGCGGCTCCCCGTCTTTTCAAAGCTGCGGCCAGAGCAACGGAAAGCGTGGTTTTACCGGCACTGCCTCTTAGCGCGGCAAAGACCAGCCGGGGACAGTGTCGGCTCATACTGGATCACCTTCGCAAGTCACCGCCGCTATTCTTTCGGATAACATTCCGCCAGCACAAGATAGGTCGTACTTCCGCTTGACCAGTACTTCAGGGCGTCCTCATCGAGGAGTTCCTTGACGACATTCTGGATGGCATGACGGTCTTCATCGGGAAACCATTTGGTGACGTCCCGGATATAGAACATCTTCTTGTCACCCTTCGATTTCTGGCAGAACGCTTCAAGGACCCTCGCTTTCAGATCCCCGCTCATAGTTACCTCCATTTGAACTGTGTCGATGATCGGAACGTTTCCGTCGCCATGTCGAAATCATCGATGTGCTTGTCCGTGAAGGGGATCCCCGTCAGGCTGAAGAATCGCTCCCAGCCGATGCGCTCGATCCACTCGCCA
>PMNM01000066.1 GCA_003161855.1 Syntrophaceae bacterium
GTGCGTGGATTGAGCACACAGGTCACACCGGTTCCGGAAAAGAGGCCGTCGAAACAGCCCTGATTGCAGGCCACACAGCGGATGATTTCATCCACCCGGCCCTCTTTGACTTTCCGGGGAAGTTCGGGATCGGCCAGTAGCGGCCTGGCGACGCAGATCATGTCGGCAGCACCCGACCGCAGGACCTTCTCGGCCATCACCGGATCGCCCAGCCGATTCGAGGCAAAGACAGGAATACCCACCCTGTCCTTGATCCCCCTTGCCAGATAGGCATAGGCCCCCGGCGGGACATCGGAGGTGAGCTGGGGAACATTCGTTTCGTGCCAGCCGCCGGTGACATTGACNNATTGGTCAGGCCTCCTTCCATGAAGTCGTTGCCTGAAACGCGGATACCGATGGCCAGGTCATTCCCGACGGCTTCCCTGACTTTTTTGATGACTTCCAGGCCAAAGCGCATCCGGTTTTCCAGCGCCCCTCCGTATTCGTCCGTCCGGTGATTCGTAATCGGCGATAAAAACTGGCTGATCAGATAACCGGTACAGGCGATGATTTCCACGAGATCAAATCCGGCCGCTTTCGCCCGCTTTGCTCCCTGGGAAAAGGCTTCCTTGACGGCCTCAATATCCGGCCGGTTCATCTCCCGGGGAACCTGCCCGGTGAGACGGCTCTTAATGGGCGACGGGGCAATGGCCGGCATTCCGGTGAAGAAAACAGTCGGGGCGTTGCGGCCCATATGAAAGAGCTGGGCGCCCAGTTTCACCGGTGTGTTTCGATGAAGCTCCGTGACGAAGTCTCTGAATCCATCCATCTGCCGGTCCTCGAAAAGGCCGGGGATAAAGGGAGCGCCTCCCGTCCGGTCAATGGCCAGAGGGCCGATGATCATGAGGCCGACACCGCCATGCGCCCGTTCCCGGTAGAAATGCTGATACCTTTCCGAAAAATCGTAATTCTCCGAAAAGTGGAGGCCCATGGCCGGCATCACATACCGGTTTTCAATCCGGAGACGATGAATAGTGATCGGCTCGAAGAGTTTGATGAATTCCATGAGGATTTGCCTTTGTTTACCGTGAAATCTGGGACAGGAAAGCGCACACCTCTGGTGTCATTTTCCGTCCCTGCCAGATTCCCTGCACGATGCAAACGACCTCTTCATTCGCATCGATGAGTTTCAGATCGAGGGTAAAGTCGGCTTTTCCTTTCTCCTCCAGCTCCATCAAAATTTGTGCTACCCGCTCCTCGCTCAAGTCAGTTTCCAGAATAACATCCGTCAAGACGGGCCGCCGGAAGCGGATTTGAACCTCCCTGACAAGAGGGTAGTATTTACCCATATCGAAGGAGGCACCGAAAATGGCGCCGCCCATGACCTCGCCAATGGTAAACAGGGAACCGGCATACATGATCCCCACATGATTGACATTGCCCTGAAGCGGCATCAGGAGTTTCACATAACGGTCCTGCAGGGCAAGGACTTTCAGCCCCGTACGCCGAATGCCTTCAATGCCCGACTCCACATACGTCGCCAGAGATTTGTACTTTTCCTCAATCATGTCTTACCGCCCCCCTCGAACAGACAGATCCTTTTCCCTATGGAACTGCCGTGATCTATTGAACCCATTGACTTGCCTTGGCCAGATGTTCGACCGCTTCCCTGGCCATTCGGTCAAGAAGTTCCCGGCAGGTGGGAATATCATGAATCAGACCGATTGACTGGCCGACCATGAGTGGGGCATAGTCCACATCGCCCTTTTCCCAGGCATCCTTGATCCGCTGACCAGACAGCAGCGGAATGAGTTCTTCAAAGCCGCCGCCACGCTCTTCGATCGTACAGACCTCGTCGATGACCTTGCTCTTCAGGGCCCTCCCCTGCAGTCCGATGGATTTCCCAAAAATCTTGGTCTCATATTCCTGCCGTTTCAGGAGTTCCTGCTTGATATTATCATGCACCTCGCACTCTTTGGTGGCTACAAAACGACTGGCCATCATGACTCCCTGGGCACCCAGAACCAGAGCCGCGGCCAGGGACCGGCCATCGGCGATCCCTCCTACGGTCACCACCGGAATCCTGACCGAATCCACAATCCGGGGGGTCAACACCATGGTCGTGACGTCGTCATTGAGGGGATGGCCGCCCTCCTCAATGCCGGCGGCATAAATGCCGTCGTAGCCCACGTGTTGAGCGTGAAGGGCATGACGGACGGCGCCGACCTTATGGAACAGCTTGACCCCGGCTTTTTTGAGCATCTCAATGGCTTCCATCCCCGAGGCCTTATCGACGGGTGTCCCGGAAAATTCGATGCCGGCCACCTTTTCCTCTGCACAGACATGGATGTACATCTGGTGGTGCGCGGGGGTAATGCGGAGCGAGGGCAGGAGGGTAATGTTGACCATAAAGGGTTGATCGGTCAGCTTCCGGGTTTCGCGAATGGCGTCGCGAAATTCTTCTTCCGTCTCATAATTACCGGCGGTGAGATTGCCCATCCCACCCGCATTAGAGATAGCGGCACAGAATTTCGGTTTACAGAGCCACATCATGGCCCCGCAGATAATGGGATATTTGATGCTGAACATTTCGGTAATGGCTGTCTTGAACATTATTTTTCTTCTCCTGTGGCTTGACCTTTACATCGCAACTATTTCGCTGCCTTTCTTAATCAGAACCGTCTGTTTCTGTCAACCCCTTTGTCGTACGGCAGGGATGGAAACTCCTTGACAGGTTATTGCTTATCCATTAGTTTCAAAATCAATTTCAGAATTTCAAGGCAGGATTCCTGATGAAATATGCGGAGGCCAGAGCGGGACGGATTTTTGTGATCCGGCTCGAAGACGACGATATCGTCCACGAGGTAATCGAAAAATTTGCCCGTGAACTGGATATCAAGGCGGCGGCGCTCATTGTTCTCGGCGGGGCGGATCTGGACAGTAAACTTGTCGTCGGACCTGAAGAGGGGCGGGCAAAACCCCTTCATCCGATGGAGCATATCCTTGAGGATGTCCATGAGGTTGCGGGCACCGGCACCCTGTTTCCCGACGATCAGGGCAACCCTATTCTGCATATGCACATGGCCTGCGGCCGGAAATCATCCACGGTCACCGGCTGCATTCGTACAGGGGTCAAGGTCTGGCATGTCATGGAGGTCATCCTTTTTGAGCTGATCGACACAACAGGCAGACGGCTTGTTGATCCGGAGACGGGTTTCAAACTATTGATTCCGTAAAAAACCCGCTTTCCGGATGGGGCTGGGGTCTGAGCATGGATCATGAGGGATCGAATATTTATCCAGGGAGGAACCCCGGATTATACTCAGTTGACACCGTAAACATGATAAGTCATGGACAGGATAGGTCAGCGCTCTGACGCACCTTGTAAATGACTTCTCAGGAACAGCTATGGCAATTTATGTATTGGTTCATGGCGCCACAGCCGGAGGCTGGATCTGGCAGTCCATCCCGGCCCGCCTGCGGGCCGCGGGGCACGACGCTTTCACCCCGACCCTGACGGGACTGGGAGAGCGCCGGCACCTGTTCAGCCCGGATATTACCATGGAAACACATATTCTGGATGTCCTCAACATTCTCTTTTTCGAGGATCTGCATCAGGTCATCCTGGTCGGGCACAGTTACGGCGGTGCGGTCATCACGGGTGTCGCGGAAAAAGCGGCGGAGCGACTGTCCCACCTGGTATACCTGGACGCCTTCGTCCCGCAGGATGGCGAGGCCGTGAAAGAACTTTACGATCCTCCGGTGGTCCATACCCTGACCGAGCACTACCTGAACGGCGGGAAAAGCCTGCCCGTAAACGGCGCAGAAGCATCCGATCCCCGGTTTACGGAACATCCCCTGAAGACTTTCTTCCAGCCTTTTCACCTGAAAAGCGAAGCGGCAAAGGCCCTGCCCCGGACTTACATATTTTGCACCGACAAAGCGGAGATGAGCATCCGCGGCCAGGGCATCATCCGGTCCGCCGGGCGGGCAAAAGCGGCGGGATGGCCCTATCATGAGCTTAATACCGGCCATCACCCCATGTGGACGATGCCAGTCGAGTTGACAAATTTGTTGCTGGGTGTCCGGTTAAACGCCCGTTGACGTGCGGTAAATTCATTTTCAAAACTCTCCTATGATAAATATATCTGACAATCGATCCTCTCATGAATTCCTCTGTTTCGCCCACCGGGGCGCCAGCGGACATGAGCCGGAAAATACCCTGCTGGCTATTGAAAAAGCCATCTCGCTAGGCGCGCCCTGGATCGAAATCGACGTTTTTTCTGTTGAAGACGAACTGGTGGTGATTCATGATGAACGGCTGGAATACACGACCAACGGGAGCGGATATGTCACGGAAAAGACGCTGGCCTATCTGCGGACGCTTGATGCGGGCAAAGGACAACGCATTCCGCTGTTGCGGGAGGTTTTCGATCTGGTTCAGCACCGGGCCGGAATTAACGTGGAGTTAAAGGGAGCCGGAACAAACATCCCGGCAGTAAAACTGATCAAAGACTACATCAGGCATCACGGCTGGCATTATGACCAGGTGATCCTGTCTTCATTCAATCATCAGGAATTAGCCAGGGTCAAGCATCTTGATCCGGACATCCGGATTGGTGCGCTGGTTCTGGGTATTCCACGCCACTATGCCAAATTTGCCGAAGAATTACAGGCCTTTTCGGTCCATGCCGGCCTCGCCTTCGTCAACCAAGTCTTTGTGGATGACGCCCACCGGCGCGGGCTGAAAGTCTTTGTCTTTACCGTCAACTTTCCCGATGATTTGAACAGGATGCGGGCGATGGGGGTGGATGGTGTATTCACCAATTTCCCGGAGCTGGTTCTCTCTCGGAAATTCTGAAAATGTTTGATCACTTTGACTTTATCGCCCCACTCTATGACCGAATTGTCCGCCTTCCCGTTTCATCCCGTCTCTGCGAACTGCTGAAACTGCCGACCGATGGGATCCTGCTCGATGCCGGCGGCGGCACCGGCCGGGTGTCATCACGCCTGAGATCGGTAGTGGGCAAACTCATTATCTGTGACTTTTCCCTCCCCATGCTGAAGCAGGCACAAGCCAAGCATGGCCTGTATTCTGTGCAGACGCGCGCTGAGCAGCTTCCCTTTGCCGATGGCACCTTTGACCGGGTTATTGTCGTCGACGCCCTCCATCACTTCTTCGATCAACAGGCAGCCATCCGGGACCTCATTCGTGTGCTCAAACCGGAAGGGCGGCTGGTGATCGAGGAACCGGATCGGAACAGGTTGATTGTAAAAATACTGGTTGTTGCGGAAAAAATGGCCTTTATGCGCAGCCGGATCCATACGATGACAGAAATCCTGGACATGGTGACGGCGGAGGGGATGACCGCCTGTATTGAACGCGGCAACGGTTTTGCATCCTGGGTCGTGGCCGATAAGAAAAAATAATTTTGAATTCCATTGACTTAAAGACCCTAACAGTGATAGGGGTGGCGCCGACGTTTTTGATAGAAATTTTTATGGAGAAGAAAATATGTTTTTGAAACAAATGCAGGTGGGCCATATGGCCGTATTTGCCTATCTGGTGGGCGACCCCGCCACGGGAGAAGCTCTGGTGATCGACCCGGCCGCCAACATTGACGGCATCCTCGCCCATGCTGAAAAAAACAACCTCAAAATTCAATACATCGTCAACACCCACGGCCATGTAGACCATATTTCGGGCAACACGGAAATGAAAAGCAAGACCGGAGCAAAGATTGTGATTCATGAAAGCGATGCCGAGATGCTCACGTCCACACCGGCCATGATCCTCCGCATGTTCGGCGCCAAACAGTCCCCGGCAGCCGATATCACCGTCCGGGACGGGGATACCATTTCGGTGGGGAGCATTTCCCTGAAAGTTCTCCATACCCCGGGACACTCGCCGGGAAGTATGTCACTTTTTACAGATGGATGCGTTTTTACAGGAGACACGCTGTTTGTCGGCGGTGTCGGAAGAACAGATCTTCCCGGAGGATCCGGGCAGGTCATGGCTCAATCCATCCAGGGGAAATTATGTCCCCTGCCCGATGACACAAAGGTTTTGCCGGGGCACAACTACGGCGGAACACCAACCTCCACCATTGGCCAGGAAAAGAAATCCAATCCTTTTTTGAGACAATAAAATCAGGTTCCCATTCATGAAGAATCGTGACGTCATCAAGACGGATTTTGAAACATTAACATTAGCCAGCAGGGGAAAAGTGCGGGATATTTATGACCTGGATTCCTGTCTTCTCATTGTCGCCACGGACAGAATTTCCGCTTTTGACGTCATTATGCCCAATCCCATCCCGGGTAAGGGAGAAATTCTTACCAGAATGTCCGCTTTCTGGTTTAAAAAGACGGAGGATATCATTCCAAATCATCTCATCGCGACGGATCCTGATAAGTTTCCGAAGGCCTGTTTCCCTTACCGGGAGACCCTGCGTGGAAGAACCATGCTGGTAAAGAAGGCGAAGCCTCTTCCCGTGGAATGTATCGTAAGGGGCTATCTGAGCGGTTCCGGCTGGAAGGATTACTGCCAGAGCCGTGTTGTTTCCGGCATCCGGCTTCCCGATAAATTAAAAGAATCGGACCGACTCCCTGAACCGATCTTTACACCGTCGACCAAGGCCGCTGACGGCGAGCACGATCGGGCGATTACGCGAAAAGACATGGAAAATGTCATCGGCACTGAACTGTCCGCAAAGGTCATTGAAACCAGTCTGGCGATTTATAAACGGGCATTCGAAATCGCCGAAAAGGTGGGCATCCTCATTGCCGATACCAAAATGGAATTCGGTATCATGAATGATGAACTGATATTAATTGATGAACTTCTTACACCGGATTCATCAAGATTCTGGCCAAAAGACGATTATGAGCCGGGAAGGGCGCAAAAAAGCTTTGATAAGCAGTTTCTGAGGGACTATCTTCTGTCCATTGCCTGGAATCAAAAACCACCGGCACCGGATCTTCCAAACGACATCATCTTAAAAACAAAAGAGAAATATGAGGAAGCCCTTAACCGTCTGCTCCATTGAAGTGTTGCTCACTTGACAGCATTTTAGAGGGAAATTATCTTAAATAAGTTTTAAAAAGGCAGCTCCAACAGACACAAAAATATCGTACCGGAGTTAAACAGACCCCTTCATGACAAAGCGCGACTATTACGAAGTCCTCGGCTTAGAGCACAATGCCTCTGACGAAGAGATCAAGAAGAGCTATAGAAGGCTGGCGATGCAATATCACCCGGACCGAAACCCGGGTGATAAAGAAGCGGAAGAAAAGTTTAAAGAGGCCGCCGAGGCTTATGAAGTCCTAAGTGACGAGGAAAAAAGAGATATCTATAACCGTTACGGTCATGAAGGGCTCAGCAGTACCGGTTTCAGAGGATTCTCCGGATTTGAAGATATTTTTTCCAGTTTCGGCAGCATCTTCGAGGATGTCTTCGGATTCAGCAACGGACGGTCACGATCAAGAACAGCAGCAAGGGCGGGCGCTGATCTTCGCTACGATCTGAAAATATCCTTCATGGACGCCGCATTCGGTATGGGCACCGATATCGATGTTGCCAAATTTGAAACATGCCAGGACTGTCAGGGAACGGGTGCTGCCGCAGGAACCACCCCTGAAACCTGCCGCCGTTGTCAAGGCAGAGGGCAGGTCACCCAATCCGGCGGGTTCTTCAGTATCAGTACGACATGTCCGAGTTGCCGCGGCGAGGGAATGATCATTACAGAACCCTGCCGGCCCTGTATGGGAACAGGCAGGAAAAAAGTCACAAAGAAAGTGAATATCAAAATACCCGCCGGCGTGGAAACGGGTTCCCGCCTCAGGCTTCGCGGCGAAGGGGAACAGGGCAGTTTCGGAGGACCGAGCGGAGATCTTTATGTTTTTATTCATGTGGAGCCTCATGAATTTTTTGAAAGAAATGGGGACGATATTTACTGCCGGATTCCCATTTCCTTTATACAGGCTGCTTTGGGAACAAACATCGAAGTACCGACCCTCGGCGGCGCTGAAAAATTGAAAATCCCCAAGGGCACCCAGACCGGAAAAACATTCCGCCTGAAAGGAAAGGGCATCGCTCACCTGCGTGGATTCGGACGGGGAGACCAGATTATTGAAACCGTTNNCGTTGTCACCATACCGACCCATCTGAATAAAAAGCAGGAAGAACTTCTTCGGGAATATGCAAAAGTCAGCGGGGAATAGGACACCACTGAAGCAAATAAGCTTGAAAATTTTCTAAATATATCATAAGGAAGTGACACCCATTTGGATTGGAAAGGAGAGGCCTATGTTAAGAAAAAAGAGATATTTATTCATGCTGGTGTTAAGTTNNGGGAACTCGTCACAGATTATAGCGCACCCATTGATAAGGTATGGAGTGCCTGTGAAAAAACCATTGCCGATATGCGCGGGAAAGAAGTGGAACCCAAAAGGGAAATCGGTACAGGAACCATTAAAACCGTCATAAACGATGAGAACGTCAAATTTTCAGTGAACTACAAATCCAAGGATATGACGACCGTCGGTATCAGAGTCGGTATTTTCGGAAACAAGCTGTCGGCTCAATTGCTTCACGACAAGGTCAGTGAAAATATCGCGAAAAAATGACAGGTGAAAAAAGATTTTGTTTCATCGAAACGTTTCTGATGTTCTTTGACAGGACGTTCCCATGAAAAAAAAATTGATAGCAGGTATTCTGCTCAGCACGATCCTCGTATACCTGTCTATCCGGGGCATTGATTTCGTGAAAGTCGTCGAAGGCTTTCATGCCGTCAGATATCGCTATGTCCTGCTTTTCCTCATCGTTGTATTGATCATGCAGGCGCTACGGTCTGTCCGCTGGGGAATGATGCTGAGTCCTCTTGATCAAGTTGACCAGCTTTCCCTCTTCTCAGTCACCAGTGTCGGATTCTTAGCCATCATGGCCATACCGGCAAGGCTGGGCGAACTGGCCAGACCTTATCTGATTGCAAAAAAGAGCCGCATCAAAATGGCTGCCGCTCTCGGAACGATCCTTGTTGAACGTGCTTTTGACAGTATCGCCGTTCTATTTATATTTGGGGCTGTTCTGTTTTTTATCCCTTTTTTACCCCCCTGGCTGATGACATCGGCCATTTCCGTTCTTTTCATCACACTGATGCTTCTCATGATGATGACGTTCATGCTTGTAAAACGGGAAGCATCCCTGAAAGCACTCAGCCTTCTGATCGATAAGCTTCCAGAGCGGTTTTCCGGGAAACTCCACACCATGTTTCACCACCTGATCGATGGATTCAAGATATTCCGGGATTTCAAGCTTCTCCTGAAGGTTACCCTTATCTCTTTTCTCATCTGGATCATCGATGTCCTGGCCATCTACAGCCTGTTTCTTGCCTTCGATTTCCATCTATCACTCGCGGCTGCAACTGTGTTGATGGTCATTCTCCTCATCGGGATTGCTATCCCGACGGCTCCCGGTTTCATCGGAAACTGGCATTATGCCTGTATTCTTGGACTTACCCTGTTTGGCATTCCCAAGGCAGACGCCCTCACGTTTGCCATCATCTACCACTTCCTGTCCCTCGCGATTGTTATCGTCTTAGGGCTTATCTTTTTACCTTTCAATAAGTTCTCCCTTTCCGATATGAAGAAAGAAGCCATAGCGAATCCATGACGGACTTGCAAAACAAGTCTGTTTTAAGATTCCCCGTTCGCCGATTTCACTTCCAAGCCATAACTTCTGATTTTCCGGTGAAGATTGCTCCTTTCCAGACCGATGGCTTCTGCCGTCTTGGAAATATTTCCCTCATATTCCCGTAATTTCTTTTCGATATAATGTTTCTCGAAATTCACTTTCGCCGTTTTGAAGGAATCTGAAAAAATGCCGGTAACCTCCTGTTGATCCTGTTCATATTCTTTAAATAATGGCGGAATGTCACTGGCCGAAATAACATTTGACGGTGTCATGATGAAAAGTCTTTCAATGATATTTTTTAATTCTCTTACATTTCCCGGCCAGTTGTGTTCCATGAGAACGGTCAGGGCATCAGCCGTGATCGACTTCTCCTGCTCGCCCTCTTTGATGGCCAATTCTCTCAGGAAGCGGCTCACGAGCGGCGGAATGTCCTCCTTCCGTTCTCTTAAGGGAGAAATGTGCAGTGGGATAACATTCAGGCGGTAATAAAGATCCTGGCGGAATCGTCCTTCTTCCATTTCCTTTTCAAGATTCTTATTCGTGGCGGCCAGCACCCGGACATCGGTGGCAATCAGTTTCGTGCCACCGACGCGTTCAAATTTCTTCTCCTGCAGAATTCTAAGGATTTTTGCCTGAGCCTTCAGGCTCATATCGGCCACTTCATCCAGAAAAATCGTCCCCTCATGGGCGAGATCAAATTTACCCCGTTTTTTCGCCGTTGCGCCTGTAAATGCCCCCTTCTCATGACCGAAAAGTTCGCTCTCGATCAGATCCTCTGGAATGGCTGCACAATTAACCTCGACAAAGGGCTTGTATACCCGCTTGCTCTGCCGATGGATGGATCTGGCGACCAGTTCCTTGCCGGTGCCGTTTTCACCCATGATCAGGATCCAGGCGTTGGTCGGCGCCACGAGGCCGATCACCTCTTTTAGTTCCAGAATGGAGGTACTGCTTCCCGTTAATTCATATTCCTGAGACAATTTCTGTTTTAACAGCTTGTTCTCCTCTTCGAGGCGAATCATATCCAGGGCATGATCGACTGCGAGAATCACTTTCTCCAGCGACAGGGGTTTTTCAATAAAATCAAAAGCCCCCAGTTTGGTCGCCTTTACGGCTGTCTCGATGGTACCATGACCCGACATCATGACCACACAAACAGAGGGGTATTCCGACTTGATCGCCTTGAGGGTCTCAAGGCCGTCCATTCCGGGAAGCCAGATGTCCAGAAGAACGAGGTTGGGGAGTTCATCTTCAACCATTTTAAGAGCCTCTTCACCGCTTGCAGCCGTGAGTACATCATACCCTTCATCAACAAGAATACCCTCCAGCGATTGCCGGATCATTTCTTCGTCATCAACAATCAGAATCGTTTTTTGCATAACTTTTTATGATCTCTCACTTTATTCATTTTGACATCTACGCCTCTGGAACAGGCAATTCAAAAGCAACAATGGTCCCCCTGGGACTGTTGTCCCGGACGTTCAACTGGCCGTGATGATCGTCAATAATGGAGTTCACAATCGCAAGACCGAGACCGGAACCAGACCTTTTGGTTGAGAAATAGGGTTCGAACATCCTCCCCTTGTAAGCCGGAGGAATACCACAGCCGTTGTCGGCCACTTCAACCCTGGCCCGATGACGACTGCCATCATAGGATGTTTTGATTTCAATGCGGCCGTCTTGCTTATCTACGGCAGCAACCGCATTATCCAGCAGATTGATCATAACCCGCTTCATTTGCTCTGGATCAAGACTCAGCTTAGGAATATCCACACCTCTGGAAAAATCAAAGGCAATCTCTTTGTGGGCATCCTGAAAGAGGGTCACTGAATCGGTAATCACATCATTTAGGTCATTGATGGCCGGGTTGGTCACCGGCATCCGCGCATAGCGGGAAAAGGCATCAACGAGATTTTTCAGAACGTCCACCTGGTTAATGATGGTTTTCGTACATTCATGAAACACGTCGCTGTCCTCACCTAGCTTATCCCCAAATTTTTTCTGCAACCTCTGGGCTGATAATTGCACCGGTGTTAAAGGGTTTTTAATCTCATGGGCCATCCGCCTGGCAACTTCCCGCCAGGCCGCTGCCCTTTCGGCCCGCTGCAGCCGGGTCACATCCTCAAAGACGATGACCATTCCCATATCATTACCGTCATCATCACTGATCAAGGTCGTCGTTATCAGAAAAGTCAATGCCCTGTCTTTGACTTTCAATTCAAGCTGTTTTTCTATGGATCCCTCTTTACTTTCCCGAAGTTCCTGAAGAAGTTCGTCTACGATGACCAAATATTCCGGGTCAAGAACTTCTTCATATCGTTTACTTAAAATATTTCCTGTTTTGATATCCAACATTTTTTCCGCAGCCCGGTTGATCGTCGTGATGATCCCTTCCCTGTCGACTGATACAACACCGGCGGATACATTGCGGAGAACTGTCTCCATGTATTTCCGGCGGCTTTCAATATCCAGATTGACCTGTTCCAGTCGCTGGTTGCTCTTTTTTAAATCTTTGGTCATTTGGTTGAAAGAATTGACCAGTACACCGATTTCATCACCAGCCACAACATTGATCTGATGATCCAGATCCCCCTGGGCGATTTTAAGGGTCGCCTCCGCAAGATCCTGGATGGGAACCGTTATGCCTTTGGCAAGGAAGAGTCCAAACCAGGTTGCTGCAAAAATGATCAAAAGGGTTACCAGAAACAACGTAATAATATAGCTGAATTTCAACGGATTCTTTAAGATAATCAATTGCTTATATTGTTCAGACGTTTTCGAGATGACATCAACTTTATCAATCAGGGTCTTGGGAATATAAATACTGACGACAACCACACCAATGACATCCCTTGGACTGACATAAGAGTAAATAGGTACGGCACCGCTGACTAAATCACCAACACCGGATGGATTGACCATTGAGATATCATTACCAAGAAAAACATCTTCAAGCGCCTTGGCAGACAAAGGAACCGGTTTCAGGTCGGGGGCATCTTTATCTTTGACAATGAATTTCTGCTTGGTATTGTCAAAATATACCTCCATCAGACTGAATTTGAAACTTTTCTGTCTTTGCTCCATCAACGCTCTGAGATAAACATCCCTTTCTATCTGATAGAGGCGATTTCTGGTGATATCCTCACTGATCTGCCTTGCATAAAATTTAGCCTGATCCGTGGTTTGCTGATAATACATTTGCGCAACTTCAATAGTCTTGTTCAGTGCGTCTCCAATTCTCATGCTAAACCAATTATCTATACTATAGGAAAGAAAATTGATGGATACGAGAAAAAGCAGCACGGTGGGAATCAATGACAAACTGACAAAAGCCGCCACAAGTTTTGTCCGTAGCTTTGAACCGATGACACCATGTCTTCGCTCAAAGATGAGCTTCACCACATTCCTGATAATCAGAAAAATGAGAAGGATGATCAGGATGACGTTAATATTGATTAAACCGTAGATAAGAACATTGTTTGAGGCCGGAAGGATGGTTTCTGTCCGGAACAACTGATATTCAAGAAATGAAAGCACCAGGATGACGAAAACCGTAATGACGATGATAATACGTTCTCTTTTGCGTCGTCTTAATTCCCCAGCATCCATATCCTTAGGCCTATTCTCTTGACATGATTAGAAGATAAACCTCTGTTTGTACCAGTCGGTCTCAAAATCCCAGAGGGAAACGAAGACGAAAACGTATTCCATTCCCAGAGGGAGCCTTACTTTATCCAGTTTTGCCTTGATCATGAGGTAGGT
>PMNM01000151.1 GCA_003161855.1 Syntrophaceae bacterium
AGGGTATCTAATCCTGTTTGCTACCCACGCTTTCGCGTCTCAGCGTCAGTATAGGGCCAGAAAGTCGCCTTCGCCACCGGTGTTCCTCCTGATATCTACGAATTTCACCTCTACACCAGGAATTCCACTTTCCTCTCCCTTACTCAAGCCGGACAGTTTCAAATGCACTTCCTAGGTTAAGCCCAGGGCTTTCACATCTGACTTGTCCAGCCGCCTACACGCTCTTTACGCCCAATAATTCCGAACAACGCTTGCACCCCCCGTATTACCGCGGCTGCTGGCACGGAGTTAGCCGGTGCTTCCTTTAGCGGTACCGTCAAGCATGATGGATATTAGCCACCATGCATTTCTTTCCGCTCGACAGAGCTTTACAATCCGAAAACCTTCCTCACTCACGCGGCGTTGCTGCGTCAGGGTTGCCCCCATTGCGCAATATTCCTCACTGCTGCCTCCCGTAGGAGTCTGGACCGTGTCTCAGTTCCAGTGTGGCTGATCATCCTCTCAGACCAGCTAACCATCATAACCTTGGTAGGCCATTACCCTACCAACTAGCTAATGGTACGCGGACTCATCCTTCAGCGAAAGCTTGCAAGCAGAGGCCTTCTTTGACTACACAACAGTAGTTATGCAGTGTTATCCGGTATTAATTCACCTTTCGATNNATCCACCGAAGCGGACTTTCTCGTACGACTTGCATGTGTTAGGCACGCCGCCAGCGTTTGTTCTGAGCCAGGATCAAACTCTCCAGTTTTAATCCTAGAAGGAAGATTTCTCTTCCTTTTTTCTCGCGTTATTTCAAAAAAATATATAGGACCCACAAATTCATTTTCCCACTATTCAATTTCCAAAGAGCCATCTTAAAAAAAAGAATTTATACGCATATAGATTCTTTATGTCAAGAACAATTTCAAAAAACTTTAATGTTCAACCAGTTATAATTGGAAGCATCCAACAACTAAGAATTATACTATCGGTGAACTTATTGAAAAATTCAATTTACTTTCAAACACTTTTCTGACGAACAGAAAAGGCTTTCTATCCTCTCTTCATGATTGTGTCAAGAAAAAAAATTATTATTTTGCTATTATTAACAGATAAGTTTTTTCCTTTTTTTTACAAGTACTTGCCGAGCAGTAACATTTTTTTTATTTGCAAATACAAACCATTATGCAATACTAATTTTACCGGCATGNNAATTTTGAAGGACAGATCGTCAAGGTAGCCCAGAAGGAATTTACCCAGATCTACCCGAAAGCGGGGTGGGTGGAGCATGATCCGATGGAGGTTTGGGGATCGCAGAGCGGCGTGGCCAGTGAAATACTGGCAACAACCGGGATCACAGCGGAAGAGATAGCAGCAATAGGCATCACCAATCAGCGCGAAACAACAGTTGTATGGGAAAGAAAAACGGGAAAGCCGGTTTATAACGCCATTGTGTGGCAGTGCCGGCGTACCTCTGACATATGCGATGAACTAAAAGCCCGGGGGTTGGGAAACTATATTTGGGAGAATACCGGGTTAGTGCTGGACGCTTATTTTTCCGGAACTAAAATAAAATGGATACTCGATAATGTGGAAGGAGCCAGACAAAAGGCGCAAAACGGCAAACTGCTTTTTGGAAATATCGACACTTGGCTGATCTGGAACCTGACGCGGGGGAAAGTGCACGTTACGGATTACAGCAATGCTTCACGCACGATGCTTTACAATATCAAAGACCTCAAATGGGATGAAAGAATCTTAAAAGAACTTGACATTCCCGCGTCTATGCTACCGGAAGTGAAGCCATCCAGTGCGGTTTACGGCAATACGGATGCCCGGATATTTGGAGCGGAGATACCCATTGCCGGAGACGCGGGCGATCAGCAGGCGGCGCTGTTCGGACAGGCCTGCTATATGCCGGGGATGGTTAAGAACACATACGGCACCGGCTGTTTCATGCTGATGCTGACCGGTGAAAAGCTGGTACATTCGGCAAACGGCCTTTTGACTACCATCGCCTGGGGCGTGAACAATAAAGTGGAATATGCTTTGGAAGGAAGCATATTCATTGCCGGCGCTGCTATTCAGTGGCTGCGCGACAACCTGAAAGTCATCTATGACGCCAAAGACAGCGAATACTTTGCTACAAAGGTTGAAGATTCCCTTGGCGTTTATGTTGTTCCCGCTTTTGTTGGACTGGGCGCTCCTTACTGGGACATGTATGCCCGGGGCGCAATTCTGGGGTTGACCCGGGGAACAACGAGAAACCATATCATCCGCGCCACACTGGAATCTATTGCCTATCAGACCAGGGATGTTCTGGAACTGATGCGCAACGAATGCGGCATTGATCTGTGCGAACTGCGCGTGGACGGCGGGGCCTGCGCCAATAATTTCCTGATGCAATTCCAGGCGGATATTCTTGGTATTCCCGTCGAACGGCCGGAGATTATTGAAACGACGGCTTTGGGGGCGGCCTATCTGGCCGGCCTGGCGGTTGGTTTCTGGAAGGATCAATCCATGGTTGCCGAACGGCGGCAGGTCAATCGAAAGTTTATACCAAGTATGAACGAAGATAAACGGAAAGAACTCTATGATAACTGGAAGAAGGCTGTAAAGCGAGCTATGCACTGGGAGGAAGAAAANNGGTGGAGGAGCGACCGGCTGCGGTATTGCCAGAGATCTGGCGCTGCGCGGTATTCCCCACTGCCTCATAGAAAAAGGCGACTTCGCGGCGGGAGCCACCGGCGCCTGCCATGGCCTACTGCACAGCGGCGGCAGGTATGTCGTTATCGACCCGATAGCCGCCCGGGAGTGTTACGATGAAAACCTGATCCTCAGGAGAATCGGTAAAAAATGCGTCGAGCAAACGGGGGGCCTATTCGTCCGCCTGCCCGGTGATTCCAAACGTTTCCGGGAAATGTTTCTTCGGGGCTGTGAAGAAGTAGGCATCCCTGCTGAAGTCATTTCCTCGACCAAGGCCATTGATCTTGTTCCCAACCTGAATCCAGAAATCGAAGAAGCGATCAAGGTTCCAGATTGCTCCATTGATCCGTTTCGCCTGTGCATGCTTAATATTCGAACTTCGCAGCTTCGGGACGGCATTATTTTCACCCGGCACAAAGTTACAGAAATTGTCCAATCACACGGCCGGTGTATCGGCATTAAAGCCACCGATCAGGCAACTGGTGAATTGAGGGAAATTCGCGGTAACATCATTGTTAACGCGACCGGCGCATGGGCAAATATGATCGCTTCTCTTGCCGGTTGTGAAGTACCTATGACCCTGTCCAAGGGATCTTTGGTCATTACCAATCACCGCCTGACCAATATGGTAATCAACAGACTGAGGCCGCCATCCGATGGCGATATAATAGTACCCAATGAGGCCGTTTGTTTGGCCGGAACAACATCGCTGGCGGTGGAAAACCCGGATAAAATAGGCATCGAGTCCACAGAGGTAGATACTATTATCAGCGAGGCGGGACGGATGNNCTGCTCAAATCCAAGAAAATGGACGCACATGAAATTTCCCGTGGTTTTCAGATTATCGACCACCAAAACGGTATGTACAGCATCGTGGGAGGAAAGCTCTCGACTTTCCGTCTGATGGCGGAAAAGATGGTCGATGTCATAATGGCTTCTTTTAAACTCAAAAAGTCCTGCGAAACGGCGGAAATCCCGCTGGACGGTCAGGAGGAATTGAGCGGTTACCCGCTTTCCAAGCGTCTGGCGGATATGAAAGATATCGTCTGCGAATGCGAACTGGTTAACAGAAAGGCGGTGGAGCGGATTATCAACCAGACCGGCACAAGAAATGTCGGCGATATCACGCACCGGACACGCCTGGGCATGGGACCATGCCAGGGCGGCTTCTGCACTTTTCGGGCACTTGGCATAATGAATGATATGAGTGTCATCTCGCCCGAGCAGTCTATGGAGATGTTGCGAGGATTTCTCCAGCGCCGGTTCAGAGGAATAAGATACGCTCTCTGGGGTGATCAACTCCGCGAAGAACAGCTCGTGGAATATATCTATCTGGGCATTCTGGCCATGGAGAAACCACAATGAGTGTTACCGAATACGACGTCATTATCATCGGAGCGGGAGTAGCGGGCCTGACAGCGGGATCTTTTCTTGCCGGACGCGGTTTTAAAGTCGCCCTCGTCACCAGCGGGGAACCGACAGCTTGTCTTTCCACCGGCTGCATCGATGTTTGCTCCCGCAATCATAATCCTCTTACCGGCATTAAAGAACTTCCACCTGCGCACCCCTTTCACCTTGTCCCCGAGAAAACTATCAGGGAGGCATTGGATAATTTCCAAGCGGCCATGATGGATATGGGAATTCCCTATGTCGGCGCTCCCGAAGAAAATCGCCTTGTTCTTTCTGCTCTGGGCACGTTTAAGACTTCCTGCCTGGTTCCTTCAACAATGGAAGCGGCGCCTCAAGACACCAAGGACAGTATGCACATCATCACCTTCAATGGGCTTAAGGATTTTTATCCCAGCTATATTATCTCCCGGCGCAAGAATACTAATTTTTCAGCATATGATGCCGGTGTTTCCAGCACCATGGGTATCGCGTCACATTTCGAGGAAAAAGAATTTTTCGAAAAATTTAGAATCTGGTTGGGGAAATTGGACATTCAAGAAGATAAGATCGCCTTCCCCGCCGTTCTCGGTCTGGAATCAGCAGCCGAAATTGTCAATACCATAGCAATACTTATGGGAAAGCCCGTCTTTGAAATCCCGACCATTCCGCCATCCATGCCCGGCAGAAGGCTGTTCAACACGCTGAAAAACTATTTCCGGAAAAAGGGTGGTGATATCTACTGGAGCTGGCCGGTTATCGGCGTGGAAAAATCGAGAAAGATCATTGAAGCCGTCACGACGACATCCACAGGAAGGCCAAACAGTCTTAATGGAAAGGCCTTCATTCTGGCTACCGGATCATTCGTCGGCGGCGGCCTTACCGCCACACGCGAAGCCATTATTGAAAATGTATTCAATCTGCCGGTACACGTTCCCGGCCCGCGCGATACTTGGTTCGATAATGATTATTTTTCTTTCAACCACGGCATTGGCAGGGCAGGAATCATTGCGGATTCATCCCTACGGCCCGCGGGAACGCCTCTGGAAAACATTTTTGTGTGCGGCAGTATCCTGGCGGACACAGAAATATTAAAAAATGGCTGCGGTCACGGCTTGGCGTTGGCAACAGCCCATGTGGCGGCGAAATCCTGCATGGAGTATATTCGATGAATTTCGAACACTGCATCCGCTGCACAATTTGTNNCCGGACGCCCAGCGATTCCGGTCGGACCGGGAAAAAGCTGAGGACGAGTGGGTGCTTCTATGCAGCCAGTGCAAGCGCTGTGAAATGGCCTGCCCCTGCGGAGTTGAACCGGCGCAAATCATTCTCCGGGAACAGCAGCGATACGGCAAGGAACATTCACAGACGCCGGCGCATCTGCTTTTTGCCAATAACTATTATTTGAGCACACTGGGCTCTTTTACCGCCCCCATCGCCAACATGATTGCCGCAACCGAAATGGGAAAGAAAGTGTTTCGAGCAATGGGAATATCAACTCACATTCCCTTCCCGAAGTTTCGTTTCCGAAAACTG
>PMNM01000015.1:0-1096 GCA_003161855.1 Syntrophaceae bacterium
GTTCCGCTCTGGTCATTCTTTTTGTTTCTTCAGCCATAATGCCTCCCAAAGAAAATATTGATTTATTTATATTCGAAATACAGCGCCCTGTTTTTAATCAACGTCATAGCAGCCTATTTTTCGAGAAATGACGATACGCTGAACTTCAGATGTCCCCTCACCGATGGTAAGGAGCTTGTGGTCGCGGTAGAACCGTTCGATGTTGTATTCCTTCATCAGGCCGTACCCGCCGTGAATCTGCACGGCTTCAGCCACCACGCGCCCCATTACTTCCGAGCAATAGAGTTTTGCCATAGCCGCTTCCTTGCCGAAAGGCTTGCCCTGATCTTTCAGGTAGCAGGCCTTGTACAATAAATTGCGCGCCGCTTCGATCTCGGTGGCCATGTCGGCCAGTTTGAAGGCATTGATCTGGAAAGTGGATATTGGTTTTCCAAACTGTTTCCGTTCCTTGGCATATTTCATGGCCAGCTCGTAGGCCCCCTGCGCGCCGCCGAGACCCATTGCAGCAATGGCCAGACGGCCGTTGTCCAAAGTCTGGAGCATCTGGTGGAAGCCTTCGCCTCGTTTCCCCAGCAGATTTTCCTCGGGCACTCTGCAGTCGTCGAAATAAAGCTCGCCGGTATCGGATGACCGCCACATCATTTTCTTTGTCATCTTTTTAGTGGTGAATCCGGGCGTGCCGTTGGGCACCAGGATGCAGGACACTTCCTTCTTNNGTTGAATTGGTGATGAAAATCTTACTTCCGTTAATCACCCATTCCCCTTTATCAAGTTTGCCGTTGGTCTTGCTCGCGCCGGCATCGGAACCGGCATCGGGTTCGGTCAGTCCGAAAGAAGCCAATATCTCACCGGAGCAAAGGCGGGGCAGCCATTGCTCTTTTTGTTTTTTACTCCCGTAATAATAAATCGGCCCGATGCCCAGGGAATTGCCGGCGGCAACCGTCGCGCCATGCGAACCGTCGACCCTGCATATTTCCTCGACGGCGACAACATAGGAAAGATAATCCATGCCGGCTCCGCCGTATTCATTCGGCACATAGATGCCGAAAAGACCGAGAGCCGCCATCTTTTTTGTCAGGTCATAGGAAAATTCTTC
>PMNM01000015.1:1150-3496 GCA_003161855.1 Syntrophaceae bacterium
ATCTCTTTCGTTCCTTTGGGTACCCAGGCCAGATCCAAAATTGTATACGTCGGATCCAGCTTCTGGAAGATGGGTACAACGCGCAATCCCATTTTGGGCTCGCCGATCGCCAGATAGCTCATCAGAATCGTGCATACTCCGTCAAATTCAATATTGATAAACTTGATCGGTTTGTCAAGTAGATTGAAAGCTCCCGAGCGTTCGCATACCATGAAGGTGTGCACCTTAGCCGTTTTCCTGGCGAGATCTGTCATGTCGATGACAGTGTTTTTGCCAAGGCAATCCGGGCAATGGATCCTGAAGGGCTGGTAAATGGACCCCTTGGTCTCGCATTTCTTGTTGTCGCAGCGCGTAGCCATCAGCTTTCCCTTGCTCAAATTCTCAAAAAAATGGGATTCACCGCCGTAGGAATGTATGTGTGTCAACTGCCGGGGATTGGTAATCCCGATGAGCCGCCAGTTTTCATCCGCCATGCGTATAGGCTCGCCAAACTCAAGATGGTGAAAATCGCCTTTTATCTTATACTGTCCTTTTTTGACGTGTACTTGTCCGGTCATACTCATAGTAGTTTCTCCTCTACGCGTCTTTTTTAATTAATTTGTCCGGGTCCATCAATATTGTCGCCGTCACGTGTGAACCGACGCCGGCATGGCTGATGGCCAGCGCCCGCTTGGCTCCCTTGACCTGCAGGTCGGTCCAGTCCGAAGGCTTCTGACGATTGAACTTCTTCCATAATTTATCGTCACCGTGAATCTCCGCCCACCTGTTCCAAAGGTGGGTAGCGATCTCGAACACTTGCATGATACCGGTCGCACCGACCGAGTGCATACAACCGATGAGCCCGCCGGAAAGGTTGGATGGCAGCTTGCCCGGTTTCCCCGTCTTCGGGTTCGTATGGTAGCAGTCGCCAGACTCGACGTAGTCCCGGCCATAGCCGTAGGGTCTGATACCGATGTCTTCATAGGTCTGTACGTCGCTGATGGTGAAGGCGTCATGGAGCTCGATTACGTCAAGGTCTTCGGTCGGATCTTTGATGCCGACCTGATTATAGGCGTAATAGGCCGCCATACGGGCCGCGAGGAAACCGGTGAAACCGGGATAGCGCTCGCCGCCAGGAAATCTTTTGCCCAGATCCTTGTATTGTTTCGCCGTCTCGTTGGGCAGGAGGGGTATAGTCATGTCGCGCCGGTCTGCCGGCCGCAGTGTGTGCGAGCCCGCGGTGACCCATATTCTTAGAGGCTTATTCTTAGTATTTTTTGTTAATTTCATTGATGTTGCTTCATCGCAGATGATCGCGCAGGCGGCGCCGACACTCATGAGGCAGCAGTCCAGAGCACGCAGGGGATACGCTACAACGGGTGAATTCAGCACGTCTTCCACAGTGATTTTCATCGGCGCCTGTGCATAGGGGTTCATCCGCGCGTAGCCGTGGTGTTTGACCGATATCTCGGCAAGGGTTCTGCGGAAAGAATCTTCTTCCTTCCCGAACACCTTCCAATATTTCTGTGCCATGACCGCGTAGTATCCGGCATAGATATGGCCCAGCGGCCCTTCCCAGTCCTTGTCCGCTGCGCAGGAAATATAAAAGTTACCTTCGTCGGTGGGAACCTCGTCCATCCGCTCCCAGCCCATTGCCAGGACGCAGTCGGAATAACCGGAGGCTACCGCTTTAACGCCTTCCCACAATGTGGAACCGCCGGTGGCACCACCGGTTTTCACGCCAACGTTGCCCAGTGGATCAAGTCCCAGCCGGTCATGGATGACAGCCTCTCCGAGGAGCTGATCGCCGAAATGGTCGGCAAAGTGTCCATAGTAGCATGTATGGATGTAGCTCTTCAGCTCCGCCGGCGACAAGTTTAGGAGTTCTGCCGCCTGGACAAGAGCGTCCACGCAGAGCTCTTCCGTCCGCTTATCGGGGAATGCCCTGTCGAATTTCGACTGTCCGGCCGTGACAAGATATACCGGCCTCATCAGTTTTGGAATTTTTAATTGTTTTTCGCTGAATTTAATCATATTCTATTTTTTCCTTTTTAATGAGACTCAAATTTCATAAGCGCAGCGTAATGAAATATGTTAGTCGAATTATCCAATAACCTTTGGTTATTGGGAATTATCCCGCGAAGCAGAGGATAACGCGACCTCCCGCGGATTATACCGCATTCCTCCCCCGGCTGAAGCCGGGGGATTCCAAACCGCAGGATGGACAAAATCTGACATTTTACACCTACATAAACCCACCTTACGTTAACTGGCATATATAGCCGAAAAATGCTTCTGTCAAGTAATATTAGCGACACTCGCTAAGAGCGAGAGAAACGAAGCGCGAAGCGTAAGTGGAGCTATCCC